>JAJZVE010000568.1 GCA_021845835.1 Pseudomonadota bacterium
TCGGCAGGGCGTAATTAGGCGACCCGGCGGCGCTCTCAGCCGACGCGCCGTTCTTCGCCACGAGGTCACCCGCGCAGAAGGACAATAGCACAAAAGCCGGCGAAAGCACTTGTCAATCTCATCCGTCGTGTAGATCACGCGCCGTATCTCGGGCGGGAACGCGAAGAACGGGATCACCTGCGTCCAGGCCCGCCGCCACGCGGCAACCACGGTGGGGAATTTCCGCCCCCATTCGCCCGCGGCGAACGCCTCCAGGGCCGCTGCCGCCGCCTCGGCGCTGGCCGCGGCGTAGATCGGGCGCAGCGCCTGGGCCAACGGCTTGCGGTCCTTCCAACTGGCGTAATCCAGGCTGTTGCGGATCAGATGAACGATGCACGTTTGCAGGGTCGTCCGCGGAAACACCGCTTCCAGCGCCGCTGGCATGCCGGTCAGACCATCGGTCACCGCGATCAGGATGTCGGCCACGCCCCGCGTCCTGAGATCATTGAACACTTTCATCCAGAATTTGGCGCCCTCGGTGGTCTCGATCCACAGGCCCAGCACCTCCCGCGTGCCGTCACGGCGCACCCCCAGGGCCAGATAGACCGCCTTGTTGCGCACGACATTGTCCTCGCGCGTCCTGACGCGGATCGCATCGAAGAATACCACCGCGTAAACCGGCTCCAGCGGCCGAGCCTGCCAGGCCGTCACCTCCGCCAGCACGCCGTCGGTCACTGTGCTGATCAGGTCGGGACTGACCTCGGTGCCGTAGGCTTCGGCCAAGTAGCCCTGGATCTCGCGCACCGTCAGGCCGCGCGCATACAAGGCCACGATGCTGTCGTCGAAGGCCGTGAAACGGCGAGCATGTTTGGGCAGCAGCAGGGGCTCGAAGCTACCGTCCCGGTCACGCGGGGTCTCGATCCGCATCTTGCCATCGCCGGTCAGCACCGACTTGGCGGTGACGCCGTTGCGATGATTCGTCGATGCCTCCGGCTTCTCCGCGCCGGGCGCGTAACCCAAATGGTGACTGAGTTCGGCGTTCAGTGAGGCTTCGATCAGCGCCTGTTTGAACGCGATCCCCGCGGCGTTGATCGCCTCTCCCGTCATCGGGCCGGTCAGGAACTGAGCTACCAGCTCCTTCGGGATCGAGGGGAGCTTCGCGACGGCATGGTCAACTTTCTTGGCTCTGCTCAGCATAATACGCCTCCTCGGCGTTGGTTATGCCCCGCACACAGAATTACGGACAGGCTCGACGAGCGCGGCTTCTTTAGCCCCATACCCTCGATCAGCGTGACGAGATCGGTCGGCAGTCGGTGTGTGCCGGCATCGCCACGGACGCGCCTGGCCAACCCTGCAAGGCCATCGCGTCGATAACACGCCAGCCAGCGCTCGACCGTTCGGATCGGAACGCCAGCATCGCGCGCGATGCACGCCAGCGGTGTATCCCCCTCCAGGTACGGCTGGAGCACAGCGAAGCGGGTCATGGAGTGGCGGCGTTGCGCCTCGTTCAAGTCGGCGAGCGCCGGCGCCGCGTTGCTCTTGTCCTCCATGCCGGCCTCCCTGTCTGAGTTGCCACAACTCACAAGCCGCGTCCGCAAGGGGATCGTTCAGCGGACGATCCGGATGCCGCTGGCCGGGCGTTGTGAAACCAAGCGAAACAGCGTCTCATATAGGTGGTACGATAATCCTATCATTGAGGGGAGGCCATACGTTACATTCGGCCATGACGACGACCCTGATCGGCTACGCCCGCTGCTCGACTGACAAGCAGGACCTCGCCGCCCAGAAGGCCACCCTCGAAAAGCTCGGCGTTGCCGCCGACAGGATCTACACCGACCAGGGCTTGACCGGCACAAACCGTTCGCGGCCAGGTCTCGACCAGGCCCTCGCTGCAGTCCGCACAGGCGACACGCTCATCGTACCCAAGCTCGACCGGTTGGCGCGATCGGTTCCTGATGCCCGCTTTATCGCCGACGCTCTTGTCGCCCGCGGCGTCAAGCTTGCGCTGGGATCGAGCGTCTATGACCCCATCGACCCGATGGGAAAGATGTTCTTCAACATCCTCGCCACCTTCGCCGAGTTCGAGGCTGACCTCGTCCGGCTTCGCACCCGTGAGGGCATGGCGGTCGCCCGGGCGCGGGGCAAGCTGCGCGGCAAACAACCCAAGCTCTCCGAAAAGCAGCAGAAGGAACTGCGCCGAATGCACGACAGCGGCAATTACGCCATCAGTGATCTGGCCGAACTGTTCTCGGTCTCCCGCCCAACCGTCTACCGCACCCTCAGCCGACAGGCCGGTGCCACTTAACGCTGAAAGAATCCCGCCATTTATCTCTGAAGGTCACACGCTCGAACCCGTACATCCGATTTTCGGCAGAATTCCGAGGCCTACACGCCGTAGCGTTCTCGATTCGTCCCCTTATGAGTATCCGGAGGGCGTTTCGTTAGTTCGGGCCATGCGGCGCAGCCATCCGATGCGCTGGCGATTGCGGAATGGCGCAAGCGCATGGGAACCGAGCAGGCCAAGACGATCTATAGGGAGCGGGCGGCAACTGCGGAATGCGCCAACGCCCAAGCACGCAATCGCGGGCTGCGGCAGTTCGTGGTGCGGGGTCTCGACAAGGTTCGCGTGGTCGCCCTCTGGCACGCGCTGACCCACAACATGGTCTGCGGCTGGCGCCTGGCAGCGGCCTGAGCCGCCTCCAGGCGTCTGCCTTCCCACGTCTGCTCCGGCACAGACTGGCTCTTTGGCCAATCAAAGCACCGGGTACGCGCACAAGATGAAAGAAAACAGGCGACCGCCGCCATAGGTTCCGGTGGTGCGGGGTTCCTGCCACGCGACGTTCGAGCAGAGCCGCAAGCACGCTCAAATTCAGCGTGGCAGGAGTCGATACATTTTCAGCCTCTCAGCCGCACAGGCCACTTACCAGTTCGTTCGCGTTACTCCGGACAGTAGTGAGCGCGCCCATGACATCACCCTTCACCGTCATTCCAAAATCACCCCAGCAAGCACGTTAACCCGGCCGCATCGCCGTGGTCACTCGGCTGGATTTTCCATCGGTTCCCTGGCGGGCACGGCGACAGCCCCGCGCCGTTGCAGTGACCAGCCTTTGACGATCGCATAGATCGCCGGAATGACGAGCAGAGTGAGTACGGTGGACGACACCATTCCCCCCACCATCGGCACCGCAATCCGGCGCATCACCTCCGAGCCGGTGCCCTGGCTCCACAGGATCGGCAGCAGGCCCGCCATGATGGCGACGACCGTCATCATCTTCGGCCGCACCCGCTCCACGGCACCGGCGATGATGGCGCCCTCGAGATCGCCACGGTAGAGCCGGCAGTCTTCGGCCGCGCGCCGGGTGCGGGCTTCAGCCAGCGCGTGATCGAGATAGATCAGCATCACCACACCGGTCTCCGCCGCCACCCCGGCGAGGGCGATGAACCCCACCGCGACCGCGACGCTGAGATTATAGCCGAGCCACCACATCAGCCACACGCCGCCCACCAATGCGAACGGCACCGAGAGCATGACGATCAGCGTCTCGGTCAGGCGGCCGAAATTGAGATAGAGCAGCATCAGGATCACCAGCAGCGTCGCCGGGATAACGATCCGCAATTTCGCCGCCGCTCGCTGCATATATTCAAATTGCCCGCTCCACTCAATATGATAGCCGGGCGGCAGCACAACCTCCCGGCTTACCGCGCGTGCGGCATCGGCAACATAGCCGCCGAGATCGCGCCCGTGCAGATCGACATAGACATAGGCGACGAGTTGCGCATTCTCGGTGCGAATGCTCGGCGGCCCCTGCGTCACTGCGATGCGTGCCACCTGGCCGAGCGGCACCATGGCGCCGCTCATCGTGGGCACCAGAACCTGGGTTGCGATGGCGAGGGGATCGTCACGCAGGCTGCGCGGATAGCGCACGATCACGCCATAGCGCTCACGCCCCTCAACCGTCGTCGTCACCGTATCGCCACCCAGCGCGGTCGCGACGGTTGACTCGACATCGCCGATCGAAAGGCCATAGCGTGCCGCGGCGGCGCGATCCGGCACGATCTCCACGTAATGGCCGCCCTCCAGCCGTTCGGCGA
>JAJZVE010000569.1 GCA_021845835.1 Pseudomonadota bacterium
GGGGCTGAGCGGCGTTTGCAGCCGGTCGGGCGAATAGATCGCGCGATCGACCGGACTGTTCAGGAACGCCTGCTTGGCGTCCTGCTGGTTCTGGTCGCCATGCGGTGCGGCGAGTGCGCCGTCACCGCCCGCAGGTCCGGGAGGCGACGGACCGGCTGGGGCGGCACCTGACGCGGCGCCGGCTGCGCCGTTGGTGCCGCCGGTGTTCGCCGCCACGGTAAAGAACACCCCCGCATCGGCGGCCCGTGCCCGGAGCCGTGCCGCGGCTTGGTCCGCGCCATTGGTTGGTGGTGCGAAGGCGGTCGGCGCCCCTTGCCCTAGCATCGGCCGGCCGAGGTCACCCGGCAGTGGCGGCCCGAGCCGAGGCACCGCTCGCGGTGGGGCCGGCAGCGGCTTGGGCTTGGTCAGGCTGGCGTAGCCGTTCGGGAGTCCACCGATCGCATCGGCCGAGGGCCGGACATCCGTGTTGTAGAGTTCCTTGCCGGTGGTGATCTGAAAGCTGTGCAGCGCGAACGCCCACCAGACCGCTCCCACCACGCAGACCGCGATGCCGCCGGCCGCGACGATCAGGGACCGACGCGAAAGCCGCGTCACCGCACGCGGCCGCGCCCGGAGCGCGAAGTCGGCGGGATCGGACTTCGGTGGTGCCGACCGCTGCCTGCCGCCAGGATCGTCAGGGCCCGCCATCAGCCGTGCCCATCGGTCCGCGTGATGCGCACGACCTGCTGCGGCCCGGCGCCGAGGCGAAGTTCGGCGGCGGCGAACAGCCTATCGACGATCATGGTGTTGCCGCGCACGCGGTAATTGACGATCTCCGCCTTGCCACCCGGCGCGCCGAGGATGAACAGCGGCGGCATGTCGCCCTGGGCGATCCCCGGCGGGAATTGGACGTAGACTTTCGAACCGTCATCGAAGACCTGCACTGGGCGCCAGGCTGGATCATCGCCGCTGATCCGATACCGGAAATGCAACGCCGCGATGTTCACATCGTTCGCCGCCACGGTGTTCGCATAATCCGTCGCCGCGGCGTTCTGCGTCCGCAGCGCCAGGAGATCGTCCTGCGGATAGTTCCAGGACACCGCGGCCATGTAGGTGTCCTTGGTCGGATGCACCTCGAGGTGATAGGCGCGCCGGTCGGTCATGATGACGATGTTGTTCATCGGCAGATCGGCCGAGATCGGCTTGATCAGCACATGCACCTGCTGATCGGCTCCTGCGCCGCTGGTGGTGTTGCCGATCTTCCACTGCACGGTATCGCCGGCGGCGATCGAGATCAGGTGCTCGCCGGGCTGGAGCGCGATGTCGGTCACGTGCAGCGGTGAGGCGTAGATTTCGTAGAGCGCGCCGTCCGACCAGGGAAACACCTGCATGGCGTTGATGTAGCCATCGCGCGAGGGGTTGATGCGCGCCGCGGCGTTGGCCAGGGCCACGCGCGCGATGGGGTTGGCGGGCTGCGGTGATGGTCGGCCCGCCGTGGCCGGCGGCAGCTTCTTGAGTTGCCCCGGCAGCGGCAGCGGTTCGGGCAACGTCACGACCTGGACCGGCGCTGGCGGCGACGGCAGCAAGTGCGCGGGCTGGGGGTTGTCGTAGGCGATCTTCGGCACCGGCTGGGCGCAGGCCGAAAGTGCCAACGCACCGCCACACGCGAGGAGGAGCATGACTCTCATGGGGTCGATCCTTCGGTCTGGACGGTGTTCACCTCGCGCGCCCAGCTGATCGCATCGATGTAGATGCCGAGCGGGTTCTGCCGCAGCGCCGCCTCGGTGTGCGGGGTCTGGATCACGACGGTCAGGATCGCGGTCCAGTGCTCGGGCGGCAGAGCGGTACCGTCCTGGAACGGATGCTCGACCCAGGCGACGCGGAAGGAATTTGGGCTCGCGCGCACGACGCTGGTGACATCGACGGTCACGGCGCGCTTGCCGATCTGCCCGAACGGATCGGCTTGGCGGGCATAGGTATCGAGCAGCGGCTTGGCGTGGCTGGTGATCTGCGCATAGGCGTCGAGCCAGGCTTGGCGGACGACGACCGGATCGACCGAGAGGCCGCGCACACGCTCGATGAACTGCGCCAGGAAATAGGCGATCTCGGTGTCGCTCGGCTGCAGCTCCATGCGCGCCGGCGCAACCGCCTGCACCGCGCCGAGATGATCGACCTCGACCACGAACGGGGTGACCATGGCGCGGGAATGCGTGCGGATGTCATCGGCGGTGACCACCGCGGCGAGCGCCAGGCAGCCGAGCGCCATCAGGCGCCAGTTCGCGGCCTGCACGCGGGCGGAGCCGATGCGCTGGTCCCAGAGTTGCCCCGCCCGCTGATAGGGCGTGGCCGGCGTCTCGGTCTCGCCGAGACGGGAGGAGAAGCGGCGCCACCTCATGCCCCGTCACCTCGCAGATTGGGCCGCATCCCGCCGCCCCGGCCTTCGCCTTCGTGGATGATGTTCTGCGCCGCCCGGGAGACGGCTTGCCGTCGCAGCTGCTGCGCCCAGACCGGCGCGCCACTGGGCGCCGCTGCGGTCTGGGACGCGCCGGCAGCATCTCCGCCCGATCCGCCGGTGGCCGACCAGGCGGCCTGTTGGCCGGCAGCGAAGCGGTCGCGCAGCGCGGTCGAGGCAGTCTGGGCCGCGCCGCGCAGGCCGCTGGTGGCCGCGCTGGCCGCCCCGCGAGCGATACCGGCCAGGCCTGCCGAAACCGATCCGCCGCCGGTGGTGCTGCCGAGCGTGTAGGCACCGCTCGCACCGCCGGCAAGCGAGGCCGCGGCACCGACCCCGCCCGCCACGGCGCGGGCGGCTGCCGCCCCTCCCATCCCGGCCAGGGCCGCAGCGCCGGCGACAGCCCCGCCCGCCGCGGCGGCGCTGCCAAGGCCGAGTTGCGGCGCGCCGGAGGTAATGCCGGCGGCAAGCCGGTTCGCCGAGAAGGCCAGCCCGGCGATGGTCATCGAGGCGAGCAGGATGGTGAGCGCGTCCTGGAGCGAGAGTTCCGTAGCCGGGTTGCTCGGCAGGATCTGGCCGAAGAGCTGGGTGCCGATGCCGGTGATCACGGCGAAGACGAGGATGCGCACGCCGGAGGTGACGATCTGGCCGAGCACTGGCTCGGCGATGAAGGCAGTGCCGCGCCAGAGCGCGAAGGGCACGAGGATGAAGCCCTTCAGCGTTGTCAGCTTGAACTCGATGATCGCTAGGAACAGCAGGATCGCGAGCACGAAGAAGCCGAGCAGGGTCACGATCCAGGACAGACCCATGACGAGGATCTGGCCGAGGTTCCAGAAGAAGTCTGGAAACCCGGCGAGACGCTGGATCTGCGTGAGCAGGACGTTCGCTCCCTGGACGCCTGCCTGGGCGAGCATTCCTGGTCGCAAAAAGTCCGCATAAGAAAGCGTTGAGCCGGTTGCCTTCAGACCAAGCGCCGCGAAGCTGTTGAAGATGAGCCCGGCAAGGGTGTTCCAGTTATTCAGTATGAATGCGAAGAAGCCCACATACAGGACCTTTTTCGCTAGAGACTGAATCGCGTCATCCTCGCCAAGCGCCCATGCAAGGCCAGCGAGCGTTGCATCGATCCCAATCAGGACGGCAACCAAGAAACCAACATCGGGCGAGATCAATCCAAAGCCGCTATCGATGTAGCGGCTGAAGATGTCGAGGAAATGGTCGATGATCGAGGTGTTGCTACCCATTGGGCGGTTTCACCGGCGATGGTTTGGGAGGATGCAGGTCCGGGAACGGTGCATCGGGATAAACCTGTGGCGTGCTCGGCGTGTATGTGACCCCTTTCCCGAAGAACCGTTTGTTCTCCGCCTGCCACGCGGTCTGGCAACGCGCATCATCGTTCGCCGCCATGCCGAGATGCTTGCAGCGATCCATCTCTGTGGTCAGCAGCGTCGGGTTGGCGACCAGCTGATCGATTGTTGGTGCCGCCGCCCAAGCTGGTGTGGCGATGCTGAAGATGCCGATGGTAAACAGAAGTTTGGCATTCATGGTGCGGGTCCTCCGAACACGTTGACCGGGGTCGGAGTATAGCTCACGCCATTGCCGTAGAAGCGCTGCCAGCTGGCCTCCGCAGCTGAGCGCACCTCCG
>JAJZVE010000009.1 GCA_021845835.1 Pseudomonadota bacterium
CCGGGTGCCGGCGCGGGTACTTTCCCGAAGGTAAACAGGTCACGGCTATAGGCGAGCGGGCGGGACTGGCCGTCGGCTACCTCGTGGATCTCCACCCGATCGGTATAGAGGAAGCCACGATGGAAGAACTCGGCCTCGAAGTTCAGCCCCTGCCCGTGCCAAAGCGCCATCGTCGGCTTGAACCGGATCGAACGGTATTGACTGTAGGTGAGCTTCTTCAGTGAATCCGGCAGATGCCCACCCGGCGCCTGATAAGGCTGCTCGGACAACGCACGGGCGCGAGCGTGCACCGTGGTGGGATCGAACGGCGTGCCAGGGGCCAGGGCGGCGGGCGTCACCGCCGGTACAGCACCCATGGCGGGCGCCGTCACCAGTCGCTGCAACAGAGCAACAGCCGGCAACACTGCCGCGCCCGCGATCAGATCGCGACGCTGCATCATGGGGGCGGCAACGCGTTCGAGTGGTGGACGCCTTGAGCCATGGCGAGGTGCTCCCGGGAGATGGCGACGACCCCGGCCTGCCCGGCTGCCGACAATGCTGAACGACCCCCAATCGCGCTCCGATCGCCGGCCAGAAACCTGCGAACACCGGTCAATAAATCAAGCGGAACGAGGCTCATGACATCCCCCATATCCCACTGTCACAGTGCCCGCGCTGGCTTTCCCGTGCGCCAGTGCGCTTCGATCTGTTCCAGTGTTCTTCCCTTGGTTTCCGGCACAAGGAAAAACGCGAACAGCCACGCCCCGACGCTGACCCTGCCATACAGCCAGAACGTGGTCGGCCGGCCCAGTACCTGCGTGAGCGTCAGGAACGAGACCGCCACGATCAGATTCGCGCTCCAGTTGGCGAACGTCCCGACACTCATCGCCCGGCCGCGGACGCCCAGCGGGTAGATCTCGGACAGCATCAGCCAAAAGACCGGGCCCAGCCCGATGGCGAACGATCCGACATAGGCCATGAGGCTCGCCACCGCGATCCATGCCAGACTGCCCGAGGCCTGCGGCAGCGCGAACGCGAACCCCAGCACCGCCAGGCTGAGCGCCATGCCCGCAAGGCTGCCCAGCAGGAGCGGCCGTCGCCCGACCCGATCGATCAGGCCCATCGCCACCACGGTCAGCGCAACGTTCACCACGCCGACCCCGACGCTCGCCAGGATCGCGGCCGGAGCCGACGACAGCCCGGCAAACTTGAGGATTGTGGGCGCGTAATAGATAACTGTGTTGATGCCCGTGATTTGCTGTGCGATCGCCAGTCCGACACCCACAATCATCGCCGCACGCAGCACAGGGCTGAGAAGTTCCGACCAGCGCATCTGCTGCTGCGCAAGGCTGTGCTCGATCCCGGCGAGCTCCCCCGCCACCTGGTCCGGGGGCCGGAGCCGCTCCAGCACGGCGCGGGCCTGGCTCTTGTGTCCGCGGCTTGCCAGCCATCGCGGGCTGTCCGGAATGAACAGCAGTCCGATCCCGAAGACCGCCGCCGGAACCGCCGCCAGAGCGAACATCCAGCGCCAGCCGCCGCTTCCGGCAAAGGTGTAGTCCACGAGGTAGGAGACGACGATCCCGCTGGTCAGGGCGACCTGGTTGATCGAAACCAGCGTGCCGCGGATCCCAGTCGGGGCGATCTCGGAGATATAGAGCGGGGCGGCAAACGAGGCGGCGCCGATGGCCGCGCCCGCCACCACCCGGGCGGCGATCAACAAGGCCGTGCCCGGTGCCAGCGCCGCCCCAATGGCACCGAGAGCGAACACGATCGCTGTGACAATCAGCAACTTCCGGCGCCCGAGCCGGTCCGCAAGCACACCGCCGCCGGCGGCGCCGATGAGCGAGCCCAGCAGAACCGAGCTGACGACGATCTCCTCTAGGCCCGGCGAGAGCGAGAAGGCCGTCTTGATGAACAGGATCGCCCCGGAGATGACGCCGATGTCGTAGCCGAACAACAGGCCGCCTAACGCCGAGACGGCAGCCGCGAGATAGACCAGACGCGAGCTGCCTGACATGTGGATCAACGCTCCGCTGAGGGCCGCCAGTCGCGGCCTTGTCGGGCGACGAATTTGATACCGTAATGGGCCAGGAATGCTTCGTCATAGCTGTCGTCGACCGCCATGGCCGGGTCGTAACGCGGACCGCCCCGTACCTTCTCGCGCGTGAGATCGAGGTGGAGCAGGCTAGCCGGCCAGTCGATTGTGGTGACCGAAAGCGGCGAGATCAGGATCTTCTCTCCCGGCCACCAGTTCCTTGTGTCGATGATGATGTACCGGATGCTCCAGTCCGTAGCCTCTACAAGGAACCCCTCGACATGGCCGATTTCGCCGTCGGTGGCCTCGATATGGTATCCGGTGATGGCGCTCACGCTGCGCAGATGCGGATCGCCCTCGGCGGGCTCGGGCTCGGCGGCTCCAGCCTCGCGCGGCCCCGGCTCCGCTGGGCGAAGCGGCAGGCCGGACGGAATTGCCATGAAATTATCGGTGGAGAGCGAACCGCTGCCCCAGTAGGGGTTCCAGCCGTAGAAATTATAGAGTTGCGCCTCGGCCTGGCGCGACACGGGCTGATCGGCGTCGAGCGCCGGGCTGTCCCTGACCTGCTGCATCGTCAAGGTAACCGGGAAATGGTGCCGAGCGGAATCGGGCTGGCCGAGCGCCGACAGCGGCAACAGAACCTTGCGACCCGAGAGCCAGCTGCCGGTTTCGACCACGATCCAGCGCACGATCCAGCCGCGGTCGTCGAACAACAGGTCGCTGACGGTTCCGATCTGACCGTCGGTCGCTTCGATCGCGTAGCCGTTAAGGGTGGAGGCGGTCCACAACATGGGGAGCTCCTTTGCGCCGACGGGGTGCGCGAACGCGCCGGATCGGCGTTCCACGGTCATCGGAGCGAATTCTAGCGGGCCAGGGCCAGAAAGGCAGGCTCGGAAACTACCCCTCCCCCCGACCGGCGGGGCGCCGGCTGGACCGTGGGTAGTTTCCGAGCCTGTCCCGCCCGGCCGCCCTCCCCGCACAGTCTTCAGCCGTGTTGCAGAGGCATGGCCTGTTGTCAGTCGCTCGTCCGCCAGGACCCGGGCCGATCAAACGGCGCGCGCGCTGGGTGCTCCTCGGCGTCCTCCTGGCATGGCTTCCTGCCATCGGTCCCGCCGCGGCGGCGCAGGACGCGGGCCTGATCGCGAAGGGTCAATACATCTCGCGCCTTGCCGATTGCGCGGGGTGTCACACAAGACCCGGCGGCACGCCCTTCGCGGGTGGACCACCAATCAGCACCCCGTTCGGTACCGTGCCCTCGCCCAACATCACGCCGGATAGCGAAACCGGTATCGGCGGTTGGAGTGACCAGGATTTCTACCGCGCGGTGACTGATGGGATCGGCCGGCATGGCGAGTACCTCTATCCGGTTATGCCCTTTACGTCGTTCACCCGCATGACCCGCAACGACGTCCTGGCGATCAAGGCCTATCTGTTCTCGCTACCGCCCGTCCATGCACCGCGGGCGGCGAACACCCTGATGTTTCCGTTCGATATCCGATGGACGATGTTCGCGTGGCGTGAACTCTACTTCCATCCGGGCATCTTCCGCCCCGACCCGCAGCGTTCGGCGGCGTGGAACCGGGGTGCCTATCTCGTCCAGGGTCCGGGACATTGCGGCGCGTGCCATTCGCCGCGCAACATTCTCGGCGCCACCGAGACCGGCAACAGCCTCGCCGGCGGGAAGCTCGGCGCCTGGCTGGCGCCGAACATCTCGGCCGATGCGCGCTGGGGCATCGGCACCTGGTCGATCGACGACATCGTCACCTTCCTCAAGACCGGCGCGCAGAAGACCGGAGGCGTCGCGTTCGGACCCATGGCGGAGGTGGTCCACGACAGTCTGCGCCACCTCTCCCTCGACGATCTGCAGGCGATCGCCGTGTACCTGAAAGCGGGGCCCGAACGGACGAAGGTCGCGACCGCGGCGGTCGCGACCGGCGACCAGCTGGCGCATGGGCAGACGCTCTATCTGGACAGCTGCGCCAAATGCCATCGGGCTGATGGGAAGGGCTTCCCCGGCGTCGTGCCGAATCTGGCCGCCAATGCCGCCGTGACGTCGCCACAACCAGACGACAGCATCGACGCCATGCTGGCGGGTCTGCACAGCCCGACAGGGACCTACGGCACCATGCCGGGCTTCGCCGCAGCCCTGAGCGACCAGGATATCGCGGATATCGCCAACTACCTGCGAACGAGCTGGGGAAACCATGCGCCGACGAACGCGACGCCCGCGCTAGTGGCAAGTCTCCGCACCAAGACGGCAGCGGGCGGGAAATAGGATCGAGCCATGGCCACTGTGACCTATGGGCAGGACGACGCGCCACGCATCGCAATGGTCTTCGCCATTCGGCCTGACGACGGCCTGACCATCGGGGGTGGGCGTCGATGACGACCAACCGGCCGACGGCACACGGTGAGCAGGCGGTTTCGAGCGCGAGACGGTTGAGCGGCAAGGCGATCCGTCGCGCGGTGGGATTCGCCGCGCTTGTCGCCGTGGCCGCGATTGTTGTCGTGACTTCCTGTCGTGCCGCCGAGGCGCGAGAGGGGCCGCCGACCCGCGAACAGGTTGCGGCCGCGGTCCATGTCTGCTCGACCTGCCATGGACGCGCCGGCAGGAGAACGTCGCCGAACTTCCCGCGTCTTGCCGGCCAGCGGGCGGAGTACCTCGGCGCCCAGCTCAGGGCATTTCGCGACAAGACGCGCGCTGATCCCCCGCACGCCAACGTCAGCATGGCTCACATGGCCGCGCATCTCAATGACGCGATGATCGCGCGCCTCGCAGCTCACTATTCCGCGCAAACGCCGATGTCCGGTGCCCCGCAGCATTCAGCCGCCATCGCGGCCGGAGAGAACATCTACGCGCACGGGATTCCGGGTCGCGTCCTGCCCTGCATGGCCTGCCACGGCGCGAGCGCGCAAGGCTCTGGCGCGATACCGCGCCTCGCCGGGCAGGATGGCGCGTACCTGGAGCAGCGGATGGCACATTTTGCCGCCGACCCTCGGGCCGACGCGCTGATGCACCAGGAGGCGATGCATCTGACCACACCGCAGATCGCCGCCGTCACGGCCTACCTGGCCGCGCAGTCCCCGGGCAAACCCGCCGCCGCGGCGATGCTGGAGGTCTGCTCCTCCTGTCATGAGTTCGACGATCGGGGCGCCGATCCCGCGTTCACTTTCCCGCGTCTCGCCGGCCAGCAGAAGGAGTATCTTAGCGCGCAACTGAAGGCGTTTCGCGGCAGGACGCGCGCCGACCCGCCCGCCCGCGCCTACATGTGGGGCGTGGCGGCGCATCTTGACGACGCCATGATCGCGCGTCTGGCAACCCACTATGCCGCGCAAGCGCCGATGGCCGGTTCGGTGCGAAAAGGGACGGAAGTTGCGGCCGGCCGGACCCTCTACGAGCACGGCATTCCCGGTCGGGTGCTGCCTTGCATGGCCTGTCATGGCACCAGGGCCGAAGGCGCGGGCACGACGCCGCGCCTCGCCGGACAGCACCGCCTGTCCCTGGAACGTCAGCTTGCCTATTTTGCCGCGAACACGCGGGCCGACGGGTTGATGCACCAGGAGGCGATGCACCTCACCGCAGCGCAGATCGATGCCGTCTCGGCCTATCTGGCGGCGCTGACCGAGGGCAAATCCGCCGCCATGCACTCCGGCCCCGTGACAAGCCGAGAAGTCGCGGCGACGATCCGTGTCTGCTCTTCCTGCCATGACTTCGACGATCGAGGCGCGCCTCCCGCGTTCACGTTCCCGCGTCTCGCCGGCCAGCAGGAGAAGTACCTCAGCGCGCAACTGAAAGCGTTTCGCGGCAGGACGCGCGCCGACCCGCGCGCCCGCGCCTACATGTGGGACGTGGCAGCGCCTCTCGATGACGCCATGATCGCGCGCCTGGCCGCTTATTATTCCGCTCGCAGTCCGGTCGCCGGGGCCGCGCAAAATCCAGTCGCTGTCGCGGCGGGAAAGAGTATCTACGAGCAGGGCATCCCGGACCGGATTCCGCCCTGCATGACGTGCCATGGCGCGGGGGCGGAAGGCGCGGGCACCACGCCGCGCCTCGCAGGACAGCGGCGCCTGTCCCTGCAACGCCAGCTTGCGTATTTTGCCGCGAACACGCGGGCCGACGGGATGATGCACACGGAGGCGATGCATCTGACCGCGCGGCAGATCACCGACATCTCGGCCTATCTGGCTTCCCGCTAGATCACGGACCGGTCCGCCGGCCCTCCGCGCTACCGGGCCAGCCAACGCCGGGTGACGGCCTTGCGGGCCGGCGTCACGCGCGCCCGGTCATAAGCCTCGCCCGCCATCTTGATCGCCTCTGCCTGTGTCGGATAGGTGTGGATCACCCGCGCCAGAGCGCCCAGTCCGATCCCGGAGTTGATCGCGAGCGAGATCCCGTTGATCATCTCCCCCGCATGGCGCGCAACGATCGTGGCACCCAGGATGCGATCGGTGCCGTCCTCCACATGGATCTTCACGAATCCGCCCGCTTCCCCATCGGTCACCGCGCGATCCACATCGTGCATGAGGATCGTGAAGGTCCGAACCGGAATCGCCCTGCGTCGTGCCTCCCGGACGTACAAGCCGACATGGGCGATTTCCGGGTCGGTGTAGGTGCACCAGGGGATCGTCAGCGCGCTGAGGCGGCTGCGGCCTAGGAACAGCGCATTTCCCACGGCGATGCGCGCGGAGGCCTCGGCGGCATGGGCGAACCTGTGTTCCAGGCACACATCGCCCGCGGCGAAGACCCGGTGGTTGCTGGTACGCAGGAAGTCATCGACATGGATGCCGCTCTCGGCATCGTAGCGAACCCCGGCCGCCTGCAGGCCCAGGCCTTCGACATTGGGCGCCCGACCGATCCCGACCAGGATCTCATCGACGGAGACACTGAATGTCTCGCCCCCGCTCGAAAGATCGACGACCTTGGTCGGGCCGTCCATCCGAACCGCGACTACCGAGGTATTGAGATGCACCTCCACGCCATCGCGGGACAGGGCGTTCGATAGGGCCTGCGCCGCATCGCGTTCTTCCCGCGGTAGGAACATCGGGTCGTCCTGCGCGATGACGACGTGCGCTCCCAGCCGACAGAATGCCTGCGCCAGTTCGCAGCCGAGCGGGCCGCCCCCCATCACCAGCAGGCGGCGCGGACATTCGGCTAACTGGAACACGGTCTCGCTGGTCAGGTAGCCGCACGCGTCCAAGCCCGGGATCGTGGGGGCAAGCGGGCGGGCCCCGGTCGCAATGATGGCCTTCCGGAAACGCAGCGATGCACCGCCCACGGAGATGGTCTGCGCTCCCGTGAAGCAGGCGGCGCCGAAATACACATCAACCCCGGCCTCGCTCAGGCGCTGCGCCGAATCGACGCGGCTCAATCGTGCCTGGATCAGCCGCATCCGTTCCATCGCCATGGGAAAGACGGCGTTGATGCCGGCTGGCACCTGGGCCCCGAAATCGGCCGCGGCACGCATATCCGCGTAGAGCCGGGCGGTCCGAAGGATCGTCTTCGACGGCACGCAATCGACGTTCAGCCGGTCACCACCGATAAGATCACGCTCGATCAGCGCAACCTTCGCCCCGAGCGCGGCCGCCTCACGCGCCGCGGTCACACCCCCAGGCCCCGCACCGATGACCACGAGATTGTAGCGATCGGCGGACACAGGGTTCTGCCAGGCGGAGGGGTGGACGTTCTCGACGAACTCGCCGTCGGACCGATCGTCGCCCGGTGGCTGTGCCGGCACGTTGCTCATGCCAACCAGCCGCCCGAGAACCCGGCGCGGCGCAGACCGGTCCCAATATAAGGACACTGCCGCATCAGGTCCCAGATCAGCCGCGAGCGGTGGTTCTCGATCATGAGGACGACAATGCCCTGATCCAGACCGAAATCGGTGTCGGAAACCCAACCGGACGGACCGCCGCCCGACAGGGTGGGATTGAAGCCGCTGGGCAGTCTCGATCCTCGGAGCATTTCCGGGTACCGGGCACAGAAATGCCGCGCTGCCGACAAGACCAGACCAGGCGCGAACGGCAACGAGGCAAGTGTCGCACAGGGGCCGATGGTGCCGTCGTCGGGTCCGTACGGTACGCCGCGCGCGGCATAATCGAGCATCCGGCGCTGCCGGCCATCGACCCGCAGCGTCCTGAAGCCGGGACCCTGGTTGGCCGTGATGCCCCAGCAATTCTCGCCATAGCCCTTGAACCCGTACGGATTGCGTCTTGCGTATTCCCGCTGGATCTCGACGGCACGTCGGGTATTCTCGAAATAATCGCAGTCCTTCTCGCGCATGAACTGGTCCCGTATGCCGGCGAAGTCGATCCAAGCATGGGAGAACTGGTGGATGAAGAGCGGACCAGCGTAGAGAAACTCGTAGTCGTAGATGTTCTCCCACTGATAGGTCTCGGTCCAGGCGATGTAGCTGTTTTCGGGCAGCGGATGGGTGGGCGAGGCCAAGCCGAGCACGTAGAGGATGGCGGCCTCGTCATACCCATCCCATCCGTAGTGCAGAAACCCGCTCTCCGGCTTCCAACCCTGTCGCGCGGTCGCCGCGCCGCCGCAGGCCCATTGCCAATCGGCGCGGCGATAGATTTCGTCCGCACATTCCCGGATTTCGGTCTCCGCCGCGCAATCTCCGCTGAAATAGGTGCGTGCGACCAGCACCCCCGCCAGCAGGAGCGTGGTATCGATCAGCGAGACTTCGCACCGCCAGGCGCGCGCTCCTGTCTCCATGTCGAGGAAATGGTAATAGAACCCCTTGTATCCGGTCGCGTCCGGTTGCTCCCCCTGGCGGCTGTTCGCGAAGAACCGCAGCGTAAGCAGGGTGCGCGCCGCGGCATCTTCCCGGGCGATCCAGCCGCGCTCCACCGCCACCGGGTAACAGGACAACGCGAAGCCCACGGCGGCGATGCTCGCGGGCGAGCCGGCACGGCTCGTATCGGCCACCAGACCGATCCGCGGATTGAATTGCCCCAGGAAATAATCGAACGCCGCGTGCTGGAGCCTGTCCAGCAACGCCTCGTCGGACTCGGCGGCGGGATCAGGCCCCATCATGCGCCGCGCACGGAAAGGTCACGGCAGCCACCGCCAGCGGCGGAAGGGTAACACTGAAGCTGAGCATGCCCTCCTTGAACTCGAACGGAAGCGGCTCCGGTTCGCAACGCGATGCGGCACTGAGTTCGACCACGGCCGCGGGGCTGAGATACTCCGGGGACCCCATTTCCTGCCAGTGCCGCTTAGGGTTCCCGTGGTCCGCATCGATCCGCCGGATCGTGGCCCCGCTTGGCGGGGGGGCGTTGGCGAGCTCAACCTGCACAGTCTCTATTGCAATCGGATGGCGTGGCAGGCCGTAATTGGTCAGCACAATCGTCGTCTCTTGCTCGCCGCAAACAACCCACGCATCGACGGTGGGGTGCGTGCCCGTGACCGGCAACATGGCGGTGCCGAGCGCGTGCAGCAGCGCGAAGGCATGATAGGACGGCTTGGCGATGCCGTGAATGTTGAGCAGGCCGAAGCCGCCATGGAAGGGAACCGACGGGAAGTAGTTCTCCTCGAAGATGTCAGAGAACGTCCAGTAGCTGTAGCCCTGCACGAGCCCATTCGCTTCCATGATCGTCTTGACGATGAAGGCCGCGGCGTAAGGCTCGTCATGCATCGGGTCGCGGGGATTCGAGGACGTGCACCATTCGGTGTAATAGAGCGACCGGTCGCCGGCCTGCAGGCGCGCCTGGCGCGTCTCGTCACGCAACACGCTGCGCCGGCTTTTCGAAAGCTGGGCTTCTGTGTCGTCACCGGGCTGGCCGAATGCATCGGTCGGGTAGTGATGGGTACTGATGAAGTCGGCCGGAAGCCCGTTCTTCGTGCAGAAGGTGATGAATTCGTCGATCCAGGCGTTCTCCGCCGTAGCGGGCCCCCCGACCTTAAGCACCGCATCCACGGATTTGATTGCCTCCACGGTGTAGCGATAGAGCATGAAATACTCGTCCTGGCTGCCGCTGCCGAAGGCATCCAGATTCGGCTCGTTCCATACCTCGAAGAACCATGTGCGCACTTCAGCCGCCCCATAGCGCTCGATCCAGTGAACGACAAGCCGGCGGATCAGCGTTGCCCATTGGGCGTAGTCCCTGGGCGGGGTGACATTGGCGCGATAGTGGAATGCGGTCTTGCTTCCGGACGCCAATATGCTCGGCATGAAGCTCAGTTCCACGAACGGCCGCATGCCGATCGACAACAGGAAGTCGAACAGCTGGTCGGCATTGAAGAACGAATAGAAGAGGGTGTCGCCCTCACCGACAAGGGTGCCCATATCGTCGCCCAAGAGGCCGTGGAGACGGACGTGGCCAAAGCCCAACTCCTGATGGGAGCGCCGCATCTGCGCCTGCCAGTCGGACCGCAGCCCTAACGGCGCGTGGCCGCTGCCGACGGTATGCTCCCAGAAATGCGGGATGCTGGAGGCAGGAGCCATAAGGTCGCAGGAAAACGCCGTCGCCATGGTCAATCTCCGCCATTCATCCGCAGCAGCGAGAGGCCGCCGGGGCTCAAACGCACATGTCAGGGTCTGTTCCGTGGGCCCGGTCGGGATGAGGCCCGCATCAACGCACCGTCGCCGGCCCAGCCGCCGCGTCGCTGAAGATCCACAGCGTTCCGGTGGGACGAAGCCGTGCAGCGGGCAGGCGGTTGTCGCCGCGGCGGAGCCGATCGAGGATCGCCCGCTTTTCCGCCCCGGTGACCAGGAAGGCCACCCGCCGGCTGCTCTCGAGTGTTGGATAGGTCAACGTGATGCGCGTCTCGGGCCTGGCGCCGACGACGGCGGCGACCCACCGCTCCCGTTCCGCGAGCACGGTCGTGCCGGGGAGCAACGAGGCGGTGTGTCCGTCGGATCCCAGGCCTAGAAGGGTCACGTCGAACAATGGTCGCGCCGGATCGACGCATTCCGAACCATAGAATGATTTGAGGGCGCGCTCATAGGCTGATGCTGCCGCTTCGGGACCGACGCCATCGGTTGGAATGGGATGAATGTTGGCAGGGGGGATCGGCACGCGCGACAGCAAGCCCTCCCGTGCCATCCGATAGTTGCTCAGCATGCTGTCGTGGGGCACAAATCGCTCGTCGCCCCAGAACCAATGCGTTCGCGCCCAGGGAAAGGCGTCGCGGAACGGTGCGCCGGCCAGATCCTCATAGAGAAGCTGCGGCGTCGATCCGCCCGAGAGACAGATGGCAAAGCCTCCGTCCTTCGCTGCAGCCGCGGCGAGCAGCCATTCCGCCACCCGGCGCGACAGGGTCTGCGGATCGGCAAGAATTTCCAAGTTGGCGTCGGGTGGGATTGTCATTGGAGTGCCTTCCCGGCCGAGGGGCGGGGCGGTGGTCGTTCCCCGGACAGACGTGCGGAGTCCGGCGCAAGTGCACCAGGCCGGCCACAAGGTGACCTGGTGGTCGGCGCCAGAATCAGTTTCCGTATCGCCTGGGCAAAGCCCTCGTTCTCGTTGCTGTCGGTCACGGCGTCTGCCTCCGCCTTCACCGCATCGCTGGCATTGCCCATGGCGATGGACAGGCCACCTGCGCGGAACATGGAGACATCATTCGGCATGTCCCCGATGGTGGCAATCCGGTTAGCCGGAATGTCGAGAAGCCGGGACAGGGTCGTCACGACCGTCCCCTTGTTGGCCTGCGGGTGGGTCACGTCGAGGTAGTACGGCTGGGAGCGCTCCGCGCTCGCCATCTTGCCCAGGGCGCTCCGCGCCATCCCCTCGCAGGCCGCGACAAGGTCAGGATCGTCTGAGACACCGACGATCTTGACGGCATGCGCCAGATGCGCGGCGGTAAACGACGGTACCACCTCGGCGTCGAACTTCACCGTCCATGCCTCGCGCGCCACATGCGGCGCGGCCTTGTCGCGGACCCACCAGGTCTTGGCCGAATAGACCCAAACGTCCAACCCCTCGCCCAGGACCAGCTCCATGGCCTGCCGGGCCGCCGCGGGATCAAGCGTGTGACTGGTGATCTCCGACAGATCGGGTTTGACGAGCACGCCGCCGTTGAAGCCGGCGGTAGGGCACCGCAGAGCGAGCGGCTCGACCAGCATGCTCATGCCACGCGGCGGCCGCCCGCTGGTGATGGCAAGCGCAATGCCCGCCTGGTGCAGTTCCCGGGCGGCCGCCTTTGCCGCCTCGGTCAGCACCTTGTCTTCGGTCACGAGGGTGCCGTCCACGTCCGCCAACACCAGGCGGATATCCTGTTGCCCGGTCACGGTGTCCGCTCCAGGGTTGGCCCGATCGGCCGCCAGGCGCGGCCCCCATCATGCGCCAGCAGGTCGTCGGCGGCCTTGGGGCCGTCGCTGCCGGACGCATAGTCGGGAAACCGAGCCGTCTTCGCCGCCCAGTCATCGAGCACGGGCTGCACGATGCGCCACGCTTGCTCCACCATGTCGGCACGCATGAACAGCGTCGGGTCGCCGATCATCACGTCATACAGCAGCGTCTCGTAGCCGACATTGGGCTCCTTGGGGAACCAGTCATCGTAATTGAATTCCAGCTTCGCCGGCGCGAGATCGACCACCGGTCCGCGGCGCTTGACCTCGAACTGCAGGGAGATCTTCTCGTCCGGGGCGATGCCGAGCACGAGCCAGTTCGGCTGCAAGGTATCCACAGCCGTGCCCTGGAAAGCCGCGAAGGGCGCCCGTTTGAAGCGGATGGCAATTTCCGTCGTCCGCCCCGACATATGCTTCCCGGTCCGGATGTAGAAAGGGACGCCGGCCCAGCGCCAGTTGTCGATCTCCAGCTTCAGTGCGACGTAGGTCTCGGTATTCGAGTCCGCGGCCACATTCGGCTCATGCCGATAGGCGTTGGCCTTTTGGCCCAGCACCGTGCCGGCGCGATACTGGCCACGTACGGCTTGCTCCGGCTTGGCGGCAGGCATCGCAGCGAGCACTTCAGCCCGCTTCGTCAGCGTTGAGGCGGCATCGAATCCCGTGGGTGGTTCCATGGCCACCATGGACAGGAGCGTAAAGAGGTGGTTGGGCACCATGTCACGCAGCGCCCCGGTCGCTTCATAGAATTTTCCGCGCTGCTCCACGCCCACCGTTTCGGCCACCGTGATCTGCACATGATCGATGCGGTCACGGTTCCAGATCGGTTCGAACAACCCATTGGCGAAGCGGAAGGCCATCAGGTTCTGGACTGTCTCCTTTCCCAGAAAATGATCGATCCGGAAGATCTGATCGTCATGCAGCGTCTGCCGGATGCTGGCGTTGAGCGCGCGGGCCGAGTCCAGGCTATGGCCGAACGGCTTTTCGATCACCACCCGCCGCCAGCGCGGATGCTGCCCACCGCCCGCCTGGTCACTCAGCTTCGCCTTGCCGATCTGCTCCACCACCGTCCCAAAGAAGCGGTCGGCGACGGCGAGATAGAAGATGACGTTTCCCTCGGTCCCGTGGGTCCTCTCGACTGCCTCCAACGACCCGGCGATCTTGCTGTACAGCCCGGGCTTGGTGAGGTCGCCCTGGATATAGGACAGCTTGTCGGCCAGCCGCTTCCAGGCCGCCTCGTCGATCCGGTCGATCACGAATTCCGCGGAGGCGTCGCCGACGAAGCTCTTCAGCGTGTCGTAAAGATGGCTGCGCCAGCTCTCGGTGGTCGCTTCCGCGAGGTCCACACCGATAACGGCAAAGTTTGCAGGCAACACCTTGGTCCGCGAAAGGTTGTAGAGCGCCGGCATCACCAGGCGTGCGGTCAGGTCGCCCCCGGCGCCGAAGATGACCATCGCGCAAGGGTCCGCAGGGCTTATGTCCGGTCGCGGTGTCCGCTTGGCCACGTGAGCAGCCCGGGGTTCCCTGGTCGCATGGGTGTCTGGCATCGGGGCTACTCCGCCGCGCTTCGGCTGGCCTTGGGTTCGGGGTCGGTGGCTTCGCTGCCCTCGATATGCCCGCCGAAGCCGAAGCGCATGGCCGACAGCATCCGTTCTCCGAAGGTATGCTCCTGGCGCGAGCGGAAGCGGGCGTAGAGCGCCGAGGAGAGCACATGCGCCGGCACCGCCTCCTCGATTGCGGCCTCGACGGTCCAGCGGCCCTCGCCCGAATCCTGGACGAAGCCGGAGAAATCCTCCAGCTTAGCATCCTTCGCCAGCGCCGCGGCGCCGAGATCGAGCAGCCAGGAGGAGATGACGCTGCCGCCCGACCACACCTCCGCAATATCGGGCATGTTCAGCGTGAAGCGCTCGTCCTCGGGCAGGTCCTTCGAGTCCTTGTGCCGCAGGATATCGAAGCCCTCCGCATAAGCCTGCATCAATCCGTACTCGATCCCGTTATGGACCATTTTGACGAAATGGCCGGCGCCGGACGGGCCGGCATGGATGTAGCCACGCTCGGCGCGAGGATCGGCTGTCTTGCGCCCCGGTGTCCGTGGGATATCGCCCAGACCGGGAGCCAGCGCCGCGAAGATCGGATCGAGATGAGCCACGGCCGCCTTCGATCCGCCGATCATCATGCAGTAGCCGCGATCGATGCCCCAGACGCCGCCGGACGTGCCGCAATCGACATAGAGAATGCGCTTCCCGGCCAACGTCCTGGCCCGTCGGATGTCGTCCTTGTAGAAGGAATTGCCCCCATCGATAATGATGTCATCCGGTTCCAGCAGGCCACCGAGGCGCATGACGGTCTCCTCGGTGATCGCGCCCTCCGGCAGCATCACCCACACGACGCGCGGCGTTTCCCGCAGTGCCGTCACCATCTCCTCCAGCGACCGGGCGGCCGTGGCGCCGGCCTTGGCCAGCGCCACGCCAGGCTTGGGACTGGTATCGAACACCACGCACTGGTGGCCGGCCTTCATCAGCCGCCGGGCGATATTGCCGCCCATCCGCCCGAGTCCAATCACACCGATCTGCATTTGCTGCACTCCCTGAAAATAGCCGCTATTCGAGCGCGGCATCCACGGCCCGGGCCAGCGCGGCCAGGCCTGTTTCGAGATCCGTGAGGTGAACCCGCATTGCACGCCGGCCGCGTTCGACCAGTACCGCAAGATCGCCGCGCGCCTGGGCAGCCTTCACCACGCCGAAGCTGTAGGAATGGCCGGGCACGTCGAGATCGACCGGGTCGTCGCAGGTGATCTGCAGGAACACGCCCGAGTTCGGGCCGCCCTTGTACGCCTGCCCCGTCGAGTGCTGGAACCTTGGCCCGAACCCAAGGCAGGTCGCTGCCCGGGTGCGGTCGCGGATGCGCGCGCGCATCGCGGTCAGCGCCGCCGTGGTTGCCGCATCACGCCGGATGTAGGCCAACAGTGCCACATAATCGCCCGACTTCTGACCGGCGCGGATCCGCCCGAAATGGCTTTTCAGATAACCGGCCAGGCTGTCATGCCGGCCCAGCTCGGCGGCGTCGCGCGGATCGGCATAGAGCGCCACGCCCTCCGCGCGGAAGAGGGGCGCTTCCGAGGGCAGGCTATGCGATGTCTCGTAGGCATCGGTCAGCGCGCGGGTCTTGTCCTTGCTGGCCTCGACGTCGGGTTGATTGAATGGGTCGATGCCGATGATCGCCCCGGCGACCGCGGTCGCAATCTCCCAACGGAAGAACTCCTGGCCGATATGCCAGACGTCCTTCACGCCGATCCGCACGACTGGATGGCCGGCGTGCTCCAAGGCCGCTATCGCCTCGCGCTGCGGCGGATCGATCTCGCCGTCCAGCTCCAGATGGACGAAGAAGCGGTCGTTGCCATAGTGCTCCGGCGTGGTAAGCGGCTCGCCCGCCAGTGGGATCAGGCCGCGTTGCTGCTTGCCCGTGCTTTCGGCCAGAAGCTGCTCCAGCCAGGCGCCGAGATCGGCGATCCCGGCCTCGGCAATGATCGTCACCTTGTCGCGCCCTAAGCGCGTTGCCGCGACTCCCAGAGCGACGCCGAGCTGGACACCCGGGTTCTCCGCCGGCGGCACGTCGGGACCGCAGGCATTCTCCATCGGCAGTGTTGTCGCGAGCAGGCGCTTGATGTCGAGACCCATGGCGGCGGCCGGCACCAGGCCGAACTTCGACAGCACGGAGTACCGCCCGCCGATCGCCGGCACGCCGTGGAAGACATGGGCGAAGCCCAGAGCGGTAGCCCGCCTTTCCAGCGTCGATCCGGGATCTGTCACCGCGACGAAATGTGCGCCAGCCCTCTCCTGACCCCACGCCGCGCGGACGCGCGCCAGGAAGTACTCCATGAGAATGTTTGGTTCCAGCGTGCTCCCGGATTTCGAAGAGACGATGAACAACGTGCTTCCGAGATCGATCGCATCCTCGATCGCCTTGATCTGCGCCGGATCCGTGCTGTCCAGCATGGAAAAGCGTGGCCCGCCGGGCTGCCGCCCGAAGGTCTCGCCCAGCACTTCCGGACCCAGGCTTGAGCCGCCCATCCCCAGCAGGACGATGTCGGCGAACCCGCGCTTCCTGACGTCGTCGGCAAACGCGGCCATCCGCTCGACATCGGCCAGTTCCTGCGCCACGACATGCAGCCAGCCAAGCCACTTGTCCTCGTCCCTCCCGGTCCACAGCGATGTGTCCCCGGCCCAGAGCAGCCGGATGCGCCCATCGGCGCGCCAGGCCTCCATTTCCGCCGCCAATGCGGCCTGCATCTCGCGGGAGCCGGGCGCGATCTGCTGGCGCGCGCGATCGCCGTCGCGCAAGGTGCGGCGTCGCCCCGCGATGGCGCCGAGCAGCTGATCGAATGCGTCCGCGAATTGTTGCACGCCGTCCGTGACCAGCCCGTCTGTCACTTCCTTCAGCGAGATCCCGGTCTGCTCCAGCGCGGCGAGCGTGGCGCGGGCACGCTCCATGTTATGCTCGATGACGTCTGGCACCACCGCGCCGTGGTCGCGGAAGGCGTCCATCGTCGCGGGCGGGATGGTATCGACGGTGTCGCGACCGATCAGCGCCTCGACATATTTCGTGTCCCTGATGGCGGGGCTCTTGGTACTGGTGGACGCCCAGAGCAGCCTCTGCGTTCTGGCCCCGGACGCAGCCAGGCGCTGCCAACGGGGGCCGGAGAACAGCTCCTTGTAGCGGAGATAGGCAAGCTTCGCATTGGCGATTGCTACCTCACCGTGCAAGCGACCTGCCATCGGCCGGTTCGAAATCTGATCCAGACGCTTGTCGACCGCTGTATCGATGCGGCTAACGAACATGCTGGCGACGCTGCCGATCATGGCGAGGTTTCCGCCTGCGCCGGCCAAATCCTCAAGGCCGGAAAGATAGGCCTCGATCACCTCCAAATAGACGCTGACGGCGAAGAGCAAGGTGACGTTGATATTCACTCCGCGGCCGATCAGAAGACGGATCGCGGGAATCCCCGCCGGTGTCGCCGGCACCTTCACCATCAGATTGGGACGTGCCACCGCCTCCCAGAGCCGAAGTGCCTCGGCCACGGTGGCCTCGGTGTCGTTGGCAAGGTAGGGGGAGCATTCCAGGCTGACATAGCCGTCGCGGCCCTGCGTCCGCGCATAGACCGGATGCAGCGCATCCGCGGCGGCACGAATATCGGCGATGGCCAGATGTTCATAGATGGCCGAGATGCCGTGGTCGCCCGACGCCTGGAACCGCGCCAGCGCCCCGGCGTATTCGTCAGTCTCGCCGATCGCCTTCTCGAAGATGGAGGGGTTGGAAGTGAGGCCCATGATCCCGTCACGCTCGATCAGCATGCGCAGTCGGCCGGTCTCGATCAGGCTGCGCTTCAGATAGTCGAGCCAGGGCGATTGGCCGCATGCTTCAAGCTGGTTCAACGCGCTCATGCTGTCCTCTCTCCCGCCCGCGTGAGCTGATGTCTTGCCGCGGCAAGCACCGCCCCGGCCGTAAACCCGAATTTTGTCATCAGATCCTTGATCGGCGCCGATGCGCCGAAGCCGTGCATGCCGAGCCTGATGCCCATACGGCCCACATAGCGATCCCAACCGATGACCGATCCGGCCTCGACCGAAACGCGCGCCGTCACATCGGGGGGAAGCACGCTGTCGCGATAGGCCTCGTCCTGCTGTTCGAACAGCTCCCATGACGGCATGCTGACCAGCCGCGCCGCAATCCCCTCGCGGGTGAGCGTCTCATAGGCTTCGGCGCAGAGTGCGAGCTCGCTGCCGGTACCGATCAGGATCACCGCCGGCTTGCGGCCTTCGGCACTGGCCATGACATAGGCGCCGCGCGCGAGGCCGGCCGCGGCGGCGTAGCGCGCCCGATCAAACGTCGGCAGTGCCTGGCGGCTGAGTATCAGGCAGGACGGCTGATGCTTCAGCCTGATGATGACCCGCCAGGCCTCGACGACCTCGTTGGCGTCGCCGGGCCGGAGCGTGATGAGGCCCGGGATGCTGCGCAATGCGACGAGCTGCTCGACGGGCTGGTGGGTCGGGCCGTCCTGCCCGAGGCCGATCGAGTCATGCGTGAAGATGGTGATGACCGGAAGCGCCATCAGCGCGCTCAGCCGGATCGGCGGCTTCATATAGTCCGAGAACGTGAGGAAGGTCGCGCCATACGGGCGGAGCCCCGACAAGGCGAGCCCGTTTAGGATCGCGCCCATGGCGTGCTCGCGGATGCCGAAATGGAGATTGCGACCTCCGTATTTCTCCGCCTCGAACTCTCCGGCCGCGGCAAATGTCAGCGTCGTCTTCGTGGATGGCGCGAGGTCGGCGGCGCCGCCGATCAGCCACTTGTAGCGCGGCGCGATGGCGTTCATCACCTTGCCAGAGGCATCACGGCTCGCGATTCCCTTTGCGTCCGGTGCAAACGTCGGCAGATCGATGTCCCACCCATCGGGGAGGTCGCCGGCCGCGATCCGATCGAGCGCATCGGCGAGCTCCGGGTACGCGGCGCGATACGGGCCCATCCGCGCCGACCACGCCGCCCGAAGCTGCTGACCACGCTGGCCGATACCGCCGGCGAAATGCTCACGGACGCCATCGGGCACGCGGAATTTCGCATCTTCCGGCCAGCCGTAGCTGCGCTTGGCCAGGCGGATTTCATCCTCCCCGAGCGGCTCGCCATGCGCGGCGGCGGTATCCTGCTTATGCGGGGCGCCATAGCCGATGTGGCTCTCGACGATAATCAAGGTCGGCACGCCCTTTGTCTGGCGGAACGCCGCGATCGCCTCGGCGACACGCTGGGTGTCATTGGCATCGCCGACGCGCAGCACATTCCAGCCATAGGCGAGGAACCGCAGCGCCACGTCGTCGCTGAATGCGAGCTCCGTATGGCCTTCGATCGTGATGCGGTTGCTGTCGTAGATCCAGCACAGGTTGCCCAGCATCAGATGACCGGCGAGCGAGGCAGCTTCGCTCGCCACCCCTTCCATCATGTCGCCGTCGCCGCATACCGCGTAGATGTCGTAGTCAAACACCTCGCAGTCTGGTCGATTGAAATGCTCGGCCAGCCAACGCTGAGCGATCGCCATGCCGACGCTGGTCGCGCAGCCCTGGCCGAGCGGCCCGGTCGTCGTCTCGACACCAGCCGTAACGCCATATTCCGGGTGACCGGGGCAGGCGCTGCCGAGCTGACGGAAATGCTTGATCTCATCGAGTGTCACCGCACGCGCGCCGGGGTGCCCAGACCCGGCGTCGGCCGGCTTGACCCCCGCCAGATGCAGCAGCGCATAGAGAAGCATCGACGCGTGGCCGTTGGACAACACGAAGCGGTCGCGGTTGGGCCAGCTCGGGTCCCGCGGATCGAAGCGCAGGAAGGACTCCCAGAGCGTATAGACGACGGGCGCCAGGCCCATCGGCGTGCCGGGATGGCCGGAGGCGGCCTGTTGCACCGCATCCATGGAAAAGGTGCGGATCGTGTCGATGCAGAGCTGGTCGATCGGACGCGCGCCTGCCGCGGCTACGTCTTCGACGGTATCTTCCACGCGTGCCGCGACTTCAGTTCGTCTCATGTGCTCCCTGGCCATCGTCTATCCTTCGTTCCACCGGCCATAGATGGGAATGCACCGCGCCCGGATGAATGAAACCATGGTTGCAACGCGGTAAGACTTCGGGCGGATCGGGAGGCTCATGGCATTCTCTGGATCGGCTCGTCACGGCTGCAACCAGGCTCCCGAAAAGTTGAAGCCTCCGCGACGGAGCGGAGCAGCATCCCCGGCTTCGGAGGTTCCGACGCCTTGCCCCTACGCGGCCGCAGCGGCGCAGCGAAAGACTCGGAATCTACCTAGCGCGGGTCCCACAGTGCCATCCCGGATGGCTTGCGACGGTCCGCTTTGCCGAGAACCCGGGTATTTTCCGAGACTGCCGAACCAGGTGGCGTCGGGGCAATGCTCGGCGACTATCGGAGCCGCCGGCCACGATCGGGTCCCGGTTCCTTTCCGCGCGGTGGCGGGGCTGGGCAGTCCTGTCCGATAGCGCATCGGACCAAGCCCGCCGCCGGCGCGCGGGGGTGGACGCGAGGCTGCGACAAACCGCGCTTGCGACCCCGACCCGGCCGGAGCACGGTGCCGAAGCAGGAACTGCCCAAGGCGCCCGAGGGCATGCCACGATCGGGTGCCTATGAAATGGACGATCTGGCATCCCTGCTGCTGCCGGGGATGGAGCAAGAGCTGGAGTACTCGCCGGACGGCCTCAGTCAGGTTGGCGCCGCCAGCCGCGTTATCCGGGCGGGCACCCAATGAGATCGCAGGGAAACAGACCAACGAGATCCTGCAACTTCCGAGATATTTCTGCCGCGCGATCTCCCGGATGATCCAAGCGGCAGTGGTTTTGTCGGCCGCGCGGCGGGCCGGCGTGACAACAGCGACGTCCGGCCGCGGTCACCGGCAGCCGGACGTGCCGCTCACGCAGTCCAGCGCCAGTTCTGAACCTCCGGCATGTCCTGGCCGTGCTCGCTGACATAGAGCTTATGACGCTCCATGGTCGTCCAGTACCGCGCCATCGCCGCCGCCACCTCGGCGTCGAGCCGGGGGATCCGCCGGATGGCGTCCAGGGCCAGCTGGTACCGGTCCAGATTGTTCAGCACGACCATGTCGAAGGGGGTCGTGGTGGTACCCTCCTCCTTGTAGCCGCGCACATGGATATTGTCGTGATTCCGCCGCCGGTAGGTCAGCTTGTGGATGATCGCTGGATAGCCATGGAAGGCAAAGATCACCGGCTTGCTGGTGGTGAACAGGTCGTCGAAATCCCGGTCCTCCAGGCCGTGCGGGTGCTCCGACTGGGGTTGCAGCACCATCAGGTCCACAACGTTGACGACCCGAATGCGGATGTCCGGGACATAGGCACGCAGCAGGGTCACGGCGGCCAGGGTCTCAAGGGTCGGCACATCCCCGGCGCAGGCCATCACCACGTCGGGGTCCTCCGCCCCGTTGCTGGCCCAGTGCCAGATGCCCGCGCCGACCGTGCAGTGGCGCACCGCGGAGTCGATGTCCAGCCATTGCCACTCGGGTTGTTTGCCGGCGATGATCAGGTTGATGTAGTTGCGGCTGCGCAGGCAGTGATCGGCCACCGACAGCAGGCAGTTTGCGTCGGGGGGCAGATAGATGCGCACAACGTCGGACTTCTTGTTGGCGACGTGATCGATGAAACCCGGGTCTTGGTGTGAGAATCCGTTA
>JAJZVE010000570.1 GCA_021845835.1 Pseudomonadota bacterium
CGTCCCCCGCAGCGCCACTGCCCCACGGGCCGGCGAGCCGCCGATCTGCAGCGCGAGGTCGTCCGCCGCCGCGAGGCCGCCAGCGACCGTCACCCGCCCCTCGGCGCGGAACGGCACCGCGGGCGCCGGCAGCAACTGCGCGAGATCCGGGCCGCGCGCGGCGACCCGGCCGCCGAACGTCCCGTCCGGCGCGAACTGTCCGGACAGGGTGCCGCCCACGCCCTGCACCTTGCCTTGCCCGTCCAGCGTCACGTCCAGCCCGGCCGAGCCGTCGCTGCCCGGCTGGCCGAGCCGCGCCGTGAAGCGCCAGGCAGCGCCGGAGAACCGTGCCGTGCCGGCGGCGGCGTAGGTGCCGGTATCGGCGTCGGAGACCAGCGTCGCGTCGATGCCGGTCACGGCGACGCGGCCGATCAGCAGCCGCCCGTCCTCGATCCGCGCCGAGAACGCCGAGAGCCAGCGCGGCGCGCGCAGCCGGAACGCGGCCGCGCCGAGCGGCCACGGCAGGCGCAGCTCCGCCCCGCGGAGCACCAGCTCGCGCGCATCCACCCGCCCCTCGAACAGCGGACCCAGCGCCAGCCGCAGGCGCAGTTCGGCGGCGGTGACGGAGATCGCGGCGCCGGTGCTGCCCAGGCTGATGCGCCGGGCAGTCAGCATCGGCTGGGGCAGCAGGCGGAACGCGATCGGACCGTCGATGCGCACCTCGCGGCCAAGCCGCGCGCTGGCGGCGGTGGCGATGCGGTCGCGCCAGCCGTCGAGATCGAGATGCGGCGGCACCCACCAGGCCGTCGCGGCGAGGGCGGCGACCAGCAGGATCAGCAGGACGGCAAGGAAGCGAAGCAGGCGCACCGGTCAGCCGCCGGCGTCCGGGCCGGGTTGCGTGAACGCAAAGTCGTTGCCGCTGCCAAACCGCCGGGCCGCCATCGTGTTTCCAGTGCCGGGAAAGTACGCGCCGAGCATGCGGGCGGTGCGGCGGCGCGGCAACCGGGAATCCGCCGGAACGGGCCGCCATTCTTTGGCAATCATGACCCTCGCATGGTAGAGGCAGGCCGCAGACGTACTGGGAATTCGTTCTGGTGTGGGGCAAGATCATCGGCGGCATGGCGGGCTTTGCCTTCGGCGGCCCGTTCGGTGCGGTCGTCGGCGCCGCGCTCGGTCACGCCGCCGAGCATGGCGGGTTCGCCCAGCTCGGCAGTTTCCGCATGCCGGGCATGGCGGGGTTCGGCGTCGGCCCGGCCCGGCTTGCCGCCATGCTCGGCCGGCGGGAGCAGTTGTTCGCGGTGGCCGTGGTGGTGCTGACGGCCAAGCTTGCCAAGTGCGACGGGCCGGTGAACCGCGCCGAGATCGACGCCTTCAAGCGTCACTTCCGGATCCCGCCCGAATCGGCCCGCGACATCGGCCGCCTGTTCGACCAGGCGCGCGACAGCACGGACGGGTTCGAGGACTATGCGGCCGAACTCGGTCAGGCCTTCGCCGACGCCCCCGGCGTGCTGGAGGACGTGCTGGCCGCGCTGTTCGCCATCGCGCGCGCCGACAGGCCGCTGACCGTCGCCGAGCAGCAATACCTGATCGCGGTCTGCCATCGTTTCGGCCTCGGCGAGGCAGCGTGGCAGCGGGCGAGCCGCGGCGAGCAGCGCAGCGCCCAGCCGGCGCCGGGCGAGGACCCGTACAGCGTGCTCGGCGTGCCGCGCAGCGCCTCCGGCGACGAGCTGCGCACGGCCTGGAAGCGGCTGATGCGCGAGAACCATCCCGACAGCCTGGCCAGCCGCGGCGTGCCGCCGGAATTCATCGCCCGCGCCGGCGAGAAGGTGGCGCGCATCAACGCCGCGTGGGATTGCATCAAGCGCGACCGGGGGCTGTGAGGTGTCCCGGTGAGTCGGGGCGCGCGCGACCTGCCCAGCCCGAACCAGGACGACCGCCTGGCGGGGATGCCGATCGACATGATCGTGCTGCACTACACCGGCATGCGCAGCGCGGCGGCGGCGCTGGACCGGCTGCGCGATCCGGCCGCCCGCGTTTCTGCGCATTACGTGGTGGAGGAGGACGGCGCGGTGTGGCGGCTGGTGCCGGAGGGGCGCCGCGCCTGGCATGCCGGGGTGTCGTTCTGGCGCGGGCACACGGCGCTGAACGACCGCTCGGTGGGCATCGAGATGGTCAATCCCGGCCACGAGTTCGGTTATCGCGACTTCCCGGTGCTGCAGCTCGCCGCCGTGTGCGACCTGTGCCTGGAGCTGCTGGCGCGCCACCCGGTGCCGGCGCGCAACGTGGTGGCGCACAGCGACATCGCACCTGGGCGCAAGGAAGACCCCGGCGAGCGCTTCGACTGGGCGGCGCTGGCGGCGAACGGGGTCGGCGTGTGGCCCGACGGCGCGCCGGACCTCGGCACCGGCGGCGCGGTGCGCGATGCGGCGTCGCTGCGCGACGTGCGCGCGGCGCTGGCCGCGATCGGCTATCGCGTGGCGCCCGAGGGCGTGCCCGATCCGGCGCTGGCAGCCGTGCTGCGCGCCTTCCAGCGGCACTGGCGCGGCGAGGCGGTGACGGGGCAGGCGGACGCGGGCACGCTGGCGCGGCTGCTGGCGGTGGCGCGGATGGTCGGCGCGTGAGCGGGCGATTCTCGCCCGTGCTGCTGGATCTGGCCATGCTGCTCGCCGCGCTGCTGATCGAGGCGGCGGTCGGCTACCCGGACGGCGTCTTCCGCATCGTTCGCCATCCCGTCGTGTGGTTTGGCGCGCTGATCGGCCGGCTTGACCACATCCTGAACCGCGATGCGTGGTCCTGCGGCGCCCGGCGTGCGGCGGGGGCGGGCGCGGTGCTGGTGCTGCTCGCGGTGACCGCCCTGCCGGCGGCGCTGCTGCAGGCGGCGCTGCTGCCGTCCACCGCCGGCTTCGTCCTGCTCGCCCTGTTCGCATCCAGCCTGCTCGCCAGCCGCAGCCTGCACGCGCATGTGCGCGCGGTCGGCGAGGGGCTTGCCGAGGGCGGGCTGGAAGGCGGGCGTGCGGCCGTTTCGCAGATTGTCGGGCGCAACCCGGCGACGCTGGACGAGGCCGCGGTGGTGCGCGCCGCGATCGAGAGCCTGGCCGAGAATTTCTCCGACGGCGTGGTGGCGCCCGCGCTCTGGTGTGCGCTGCTCGGGCTGCCGGGCCTCGTCGGCTACAAGGCGGTCAACACCGCCGACAGCATGATCGGCCACCGCACGCCGCGGCATGCGGCGTTCGGCTGGGCGGCGGCGCGGCTGGACGACGCGGTGAACCTGCCGGCCTCCCGCCTCGCCGCGCTGTGGCTGATCCTGGCGGCGCTGGTCATGCGCGGCGCCTCGGCCGCCGGTGCGGCGCGGGCGGTGCGGCGGGACGCGCGGCAGCATCGCTCGCCCAACGCCGGCTGGCCGGAAGCGGCAATGGCGGGTGCGCTCGGGCTGCGTCTGGCCGGGCCGCGCGTCTATGGCACGACGCTTGTGGAGGACGCCTGGATGGGCGACGGGCGGGTTGAGGCGACGCCGGACGACCTCGCCCACGCGCTGGTGCTGTATCGCCGCGCCTGCGCGATCCAGATCGCCGTGGTGGCGCTGGCGACGCTGGCGCTCGCCCGCCTGTAGCGCCGATCGGGGCTTGCCGGCGGGGGGAGGGCGGCCCCAGGTGCGGGGGACAAGCGAAGGAGGTCTCGGCATGCCGGTCGGAGTGGAACTGAACGGGCGCGTCGCCCTGGTCACCGGAGGCTCGCGTGGGATCGGCCGTGCGATCGCGCTGGCGCTGGCCGAGGCGGGGGCCGCAGTCGCGGTGAATTACCGCGCGCGGGAACAGGACGCCGACGCCGTGGTGGCGGCAATCCGCGCCCAGGGCCGCCGCGCTATCGCGATCCAGGCCGACGTGTCGCAACGCCAGCCGGTCGCGGACATGGTGGCGGAAGTCGAGCGCGACCTCGGCCCGGTCGATGTGCTGGTGAACAACGCCGGCATCGCCAACCGCCCCGGCCCCGGCGAGGCGTACGAGGAGGCGGATTTCGACAGCACGATCGCCGCCAACCTGAAATCCGCCTTCCTCTGCACCGAGG
>JAJZVE010000571.1 GCA_021845835.1 Pseudomonadota bacterium
TAGCCGGCCGCGCGTAGCTGGTGCGACGTGTCCAGGCTGCCGGCCGGCAGCAACGATTGCCCGGCGGTCAGCGTGGTGCGCGCTACCTCGAACGCCGTGCTGTTGTTCGGCGCGCTGGTCGAGGCGGTCAGCGCCAGCGTGTCCGTCAATGACGCATAGCCGATCGTCGGCACGAAATTCGGGTTGTAACTGGGATGGCCGGGCGGTGGTCCCGGCACACCGACAGGGTTCTGTTGCACCGTCGTGGCCGTCGCGATCAGGTAGGCCGTCACCGACCCGCTCGCCGGCACCAGCGACGTGAAATCGACGCTATAGGTCTGCGTGTCACTTCCCGGCGTGGTGCCGTGCGCCAGCGCCACCACGCCGGGGCCGGTGACGACGCCGGCCGGCGGCGGCGCCTGCACCGTCACCACCATGCCGCTCGCGCTGAACGACAGCCATTCCGGGCGCAGCAACCCCGGCAGGGCAAAGGTCTCTGCCGCCAGCGTGGCAAGCGAACCGCTGACCGCGCCGAAGGCGGTGTTGAGCGCGTTCTGATCGACGAACTGGTTGTTGGCGAAATTCGGGGTCTGCATCGTCGAATCCTCAGACGTTCAGCGACGGGTCGGTCAGGTAGAGGGTCGGCAGCAGCGGCGCCGCGTTGTTGGTCATCGGCGACAGGTCGGGCGCCGCGGCCGAAGCGCTGGTCGAAAGGTAGGCGCCTTGCGTGCGACCTTCGCCGAGAAAATTCACCGTGCCGAGGAACAGGCCGTTGTTGCCGCCATTGAGGCTGAACGGCACGCCAGCGGGTCGGACGCGGTTCAGCGTCGCGATAAAAGCGGCGGCCTGCGCGGCGGTCACACTGCCGGGCAGGGTGACGCTGTAGCCAAGGCCGGTCAGGTTCTCGGCGACCTGGCCGCCGGGCGCGAACAGGTCGAGCCATTGCTGCAGCGCCGGCAGCGTGCCGACCCAGGCCAGCAGCGTCTCGCCGATGCGCGTCGCATACGGCGCGTTCGCCTCGCCGTCCTGCCGCGGCACGCCGGCGATCAGGCCCCACACGTCGAGCCAGCCGTCCTGCGCGTTGGCGAACGAGGCCGCCTGCGCGGCCATGCCGTCGGCGCCGAGCGTGTAGGCCACCAGCGCGCCGGTCTCGGCATCGACCAGTTGCGTGTACGGTGCCCCTGGCCGCGTGAAGGTCGGCGGCAGGTCGTTCAGGATCGCCTGGACTGATGCGAAATCCACCGCGCTACGACCCGACCGTGACGTTGAAACTGACCCCGGAGAGGATCACCCGCGTGCCGGCCGCGCCGCTCACCTGCGTCACTGCCGCGCCGCTGGCGTTGTAGAGGCCGACCGTCAGCGACTGCCACGCGCCGAGGCCCGCGTTGGCCACGTCGGCGGCGATCTGCGCCTGCTGGGCCGCGTTGCTGCCCTGCCCGTCGCCGATGCCGAGCGCGGTGAAATAGGACTGCACGATGCTGCTGGCGGCACCGGTGACGGCGTTCGCGGTCAGAAAGCCCGGCGTCAGCACGCCGGTGGCGCCGACCGAGGCGTAGACCGGGGTGACGGCGGAGACGGCGAACGGCACGCCGGCCGGGCGATAGCCGCTCTGGCCGCCCGCCGCCGAACCGGTGATGTAGGTCTGCACGGCGGCGAGCAGCCCGGATGAGGCGGTGCCGGTGCCGTTGTCCACGAACACCGTGAACCCGGCGGTGCCCGATCCCGCGCCGGTGCCGGCGGCGAGCCAGGACTCGTAGACCGCCGCCTTCTGCACCGTCTCACTGCTGCCCGACGCAAGTACGCCGATCACCGCGTTGGCGATGGCGACCGGCGAGGCGAGGCCGAGCGACGCAGCCTTGGCGGTGAACAGGGCGAGCGTCTGCGACAGCGACGCGGGCGCCGCGCCACCCGAAGTCGGGGCGCCGTTGGCGACGTAGAGCGGGTAGCCGAGATTGGACAGCGGCGTGCCGGTGATGCCGGAGACCGGCACGTTGCCGATCGCGCCGGTGACGGTCGCCAGCACGCCGACGCTGACGCCGGTGGCCCCCGAGGTCAGCGTCGTCGCCGCGGTGGTGGCGAACATCACGCCGCCCGAAGTCGAGACGAGCGTGCCGGCCGGGATGGCGATGGCCTGCGGCGCGGCGGGCGCCGAGGAGACCGGGAACGAGGTGGCGAATGTGACGGTGCCGGAGGCGGCCGATCCGGACGAGGCGGTGACGCCGAACATGGTCATCGCGCCGTAGACCATGCTCTGCAGGGTGGACGCCTGCGCGGACACGCCCTGCGCCTCGACCACGGAGGCAAGCGACTCCGCCAGCGTGCGGACCTGCGAGCCTTCGTTGTAGTCGGTGACGACGCCGGACAGGCCGGCCATCAGCGCGAGCATGTTGGCGGCCGACTGCGTGGCCGTCGGCGCGGCGGCGACGGTGGCGGAGAGGGACGCGCTCATGCTGATTGTCCTGTCAACCCGTGAAGTTGCAGTAATAGCGCACGTTGGCCGAACCGGAGGTGGCCGAGAACACGCTCTCGATGTAAATCTGATCACCGGCGGCGACGGATTTGTTGAGCGTGAGCGTGGCTGAGTATGACCCGTTGCTGATCGTGGCCGTCCCCAGCACGGTTGATCCGTCATAGACGGTGAAGGTGAACGTCTGTCCTGCGGCGGGCGTCTGGTCCGCGGTGATGACCGCCGTCGTCAGCATCAGGTTCTGCGGCGCCGCCCATACGGTATTGACCGCCGCGCTTTGCGCGCCGTTGACGCCGAGATATTCCGTCGTGTTCTGCGCCTGCGGTGATTGTGTCGCACCGGAGAAGGATGTCTTGATGCCGAGCGGATTATAGCCCGCGACTGCGGTCGCATACGACTGCGACCCCACGAAGGCGAACGGCGCCGTGTAGTTGGCGACCGCGCCGACATTGCCGCCGGTGACGGTCGTGTTGTTGGCGGTGCCCGTCTCCGTGACTGCCGCCGCAGCGCCGGACGACGCCGAGAACTGGTTGTTGACAAACGACACGGCATTCGTGCTGGCAAGCGCGGCGCCGCTGCGGGACGCCGGAATCGCCTCAAACAGATTGTGCGTAAACGTCGAAAGAGTGGTGCCCGTCAGCGCCACAAGATCGCCCTGCGCGTTGTCAAAAGTGTTGTTGCTGAATAGCAGGTTGCTTGCACCGCCTGCGGAATAGACGATGTTCGTCGTGACGTTGTAGGGGTGAGAATTGGACATCTTCATGGTGGTGGCGCCGCTGTCCATATAGACGGCATATGCCACGTCAAAATTGCCGTTCATGATCAGGTTCGACAATTCATCGTCGGACGAATAAGGCCCGAACCGGACCGCCGCATGCCCAGCCGTGGTTGAATAGACCTGCAGGTTCAGGATGCGGTCATCATGCACATAGGTGGACGCGGCGCCATCAATTAGAATAGCGTCCTTGCCGGTCGGGACGTTGTTGACGTAGATGTTCTCCAGCGTGATGCCGCCGACGCCGCGTGTGTCGATCAGGTCCGCCGCGCCGCGCGTGCCATCAAGCAGCACGTCGTGGATATAGCCCTCAGTGTAGACAATCGCGGTCTGCGACCAGCTGAAAATCGGGCTGCTGCACCCGGACGGTTGCACAAGCTGACTGGCGACGCCGTTGCCGTAGATAACCAGATGCGACGTGGACGGCACCACGACGCCGCAGACCTGATAACTGCCGGGCGGGAAGTAGAGCGCCGTCACGCCGGCATTCAATGCCGACTGCACGGCGGACGTGCTGCTGGTGGCGCCTGTCTTGTCGGCGCCGTAATCCAGCACATTCACCACATCCGCCGCCCGCGCCGCCAGCGTGCGTGCCGTCGTGCTGCCGGTCGCGGTAACGTTGGCACCGGAGGCGTTACCGCCCGTCACGTCGATCTTACCCGCGAACAAGTTGTTCCACTCGGCGGCTGTCGGAACTTGTCCCTGCGTGAGCCCCGCCGGTGATTGCGCGAAGCCAGGCGCAGCAAAAGATACTGCGGCCAGCAGAACAGTGAGCGGCAAGCGGAGGGACCGCATGGACAACTCCTACGGCAGCGGCGAGAT
>JAJZVE010000572.1 GCA_021845835.1 Pseudomonadota bacterium
TTGACGATGCCGATGACAGGCTTGCCGGTAAACTCCTCCCGCCACAGGCCCATCTGCTTGGCACGCGAGCGATGGCCGAAGCTGCGCAGGTCGTCGGGGCCGAACCAGCGCATGGAGCGGAGCCGGTCGGGGGTCTTGCGGGGACGGCTGGGCATGGGCGGATTCCCTGGGGCGGTTTCCTCGGCCGGGCCGGCGGTGCGGCGCTTGACACGCCTCCCCGCCGCGTCGGACGAACAGGCGAGGCAGCGGAACCGGCATAAGCGGGCCGGGGGGAGGACGCAATGCGGACCATACGGCTGACGATGGCGCAGGCGCTGGTGCGCTACCTGGCGGCGCAGTGGACCGAGATCGACGGGCGGGAGGTGCCGCTGTGCGGCGGCGGGTTCGCGATCTTCGGGCACGGCAACGTGACCTGCCTCAGCGAGCCGCTGCAGGAGGTGGCCGAGCTGATGCCCACTTACCGCGGCCAGAACGAGCAGAGCATGGCGCTGGCGGCCGTCGCCTATGCCAAGGCGATGCGGCGGCGGCGCTTCATGTTCGCCACCTCGTCGATCGGGCCGGGGGCGACCAACATGGTGACGGCGGCGGCGGTCGCGCACGCCAACCGGCTGCCGCTGCTGCTGCTGTCCGGCGACACGTTCGCGCATCGCCTGCCCGACCCGGTGCTGCAGCAGATCGAGAATTTTTCCAGCCCCTCCACCACGGCGAACGACGCCTTCCGGCCGGTGGTGCGCTACTGGGACCGCATCGTGCGGCCGTCGCAACTGATCGCCTCGCTGCCGCAGGCGCTGGCGGTGCTGCTCGATCCGGCCGAGTGCGGCCCGGTGTTCCTCGCACTGCCGCAGGACGTGCAGGCGGAAGCCTACGACTACCCGGAAAAGTTCTTCGATCGGCAGCTACGCGCGCCGCGCCGTCCGCATCCCGATCCGGCGGAAATCCGCGCCGCCACGGCAGCGATCCGCGCCGCGCAGCGCCCGGTGATCGTCGCCGGCGGCGGCGTGCATTACGCGCTGGCCGAAGCGACGCTGGCTGCCTTCGCCGAGCGCCATCGCGTGCCGGTGCTGGAGACGGTGGGCGGACGCTCCTGTCTGCCGCACGGCCATCCGGCGCTGGTGGGGCCGATCGGCGTGCTCGGCTCGGACGAGGCGAACACCATCGCCGCCGAGGCCGATCTGGTGATCGCGGTCGGCACGCGGCTGCAGGACTTCACCACGGCGTCCTGGTCGCTGTTCCAGGACGATGCCCTGCGCATCGTCGGCATCAACGCCGCCCGCTTCGACGCGGTGAAGCACACCGCGATCCCGGTGGTGGCGGACGCGCGCGTGGCGCTGGACGTGCTGGCCGAGGCGCTGGAAGGCTGGCAGGCGCCGCAGGACTGGGCAACGCTGGCACAGCGGCGCCATGCCGCCTGGAACGACGCGGTCGCGGCGCGCGTGCGCGTGGGCAATGCCGGCCCCGTCACCTATGCGCAGGCGGTGGGGGCGGTGAACCGTGCCGCCAGGCCGGGCGACGTGGTGCTGACCGCGGCCGGCGGGCTGCCGGGCGAGATCGACATGAACTGGCGCGCCACCGGCATCGGCGACGTCGATGTCGAATACGGCTATTCCTGCATGGGCTACGAGGTCGCCGGCGGCTGGGGCGCCAAGATCGCCAATCCCGGCCGCGAGGTGTTCGTGATGGTCGGCGACGGCAGCTATCTGCTGATGAACGCCGACATCCTGTCCTCGGTGATGAGCGGGCACAGGCTGACCGTGGTCGTGTGCGACAATGGCGGCTTCGCGGTGATCGACCGGCTGCAGCGCGCGACCGGCAACGCCAGCTTCAACAACCTGTTGGGCGACTGCCGCCGGGTGCGCGACGTGCAGGTGGATTTCTGCGCCCATGCCCGCGCGCTGGGCGCGCTCGCCGAGCCGGTGCAGAGCATCGCCGAACTGGACGATGCGCTGGCGCGCGCCCGCGCGGCCGACCGCACCACCGTCATCAGCATCGCCGTGGACAAATACGGCTGGTCGCCGAACACGGCGTGGTGGGAGGTCGGCGTGCCGGACGTGAGCGGCCAGCCGGACGTGCAGGCGGCGGCGGCACGCTGGCAGGACGGGCGGACGAAGCAGCGGCGCGGCGTCTGAGCGGTGACGGCGCCGGATTTCGACGCGGCGTTCCGCGACCGGCTGCTCGACCTGTTCCGCTGGCGTCGCGACGTGCGGCGTTTCCGGCCGGACCCGGTGCCTGACGCCCAGCTTGCCCGGCTGTTCGAGGTCGCCTGCCTCGCGCCCTCGGTGGGGCTGAGCCAGCCCTGGCGGTTCGTGACCGTGGACGATGCGGCGCGGCGGGCGCGCGTGCGGGCGAACTTCCTTGCCTGCAACGCCGCCGCGCTCGCGGCGCAGCCGGTGGAGCGCGCGGCGCTGTATGCGCGCCTCAAGCTTGCCGGGCTGGACGAGGCGCCACGCCATCTCGCCGTGTTCGCCGAACCGGCGCCGACGCAGGGCCACGGCCTCGGCCGCGCCACCATGCCGGAAACGACGGCATATTCCGCGGTGATGGCGGTGCATACGCTTTGGCTCGCGGCACGGGCGGAGGGGATCGGACTCGGCTGGGTGTCCATCCTCGACCCGACGGAGGTCGCGGCGGCATTGGACGTGCCGCCGGCCTGGACGTTCATCGGCTATTTCTGCCTGGGCCATCCGGCGAGCGAGAGCGACACGCCCGAACTGGAACGCGCAGGCTGGGAAACCCGCCGCGCCGCGGCGGCCGCGCCGCTGCGGCGCTGATCGAGAGAGGAGGAAACGGGATGGACACGATTCTGCCGTGCCGGCGTGACCTGATCCTCACGTCGCTGCTCGCCGCCCTGCCGCTGGCGCTGGCCGGGCGGGAGGCGGCGGCGAGCCCGATCGACCCCGCGGAGACGATCGTGCGGCTGCCGGAGGAGATCGTCTGGACATCGCAGGCGGGCTTCCCGGACAAGAGCGTGGAAATGGCGCCGCTGTTCGGCGCGACCACGCAGCCGGGACTCTACTACGTGCTGGTGAAATGGCATCCCGGCTTCATGAGCGCGCCGCACACCTACGTGACGGACCGGCTGTGCGTGGTGGTGTCGGGGACGTGGTGGGTGAACAGCGGCGCCGATTTCGATCCGGCCAGCACGGTGCCCGCCCCCGCCGGCACCTTCGTCCGCCGCGTCGCCCACACGCCGCATTACGACGGCGTGCGGGCGCATGGCAGCGAACCGGCCGTGATCGCGATCTGCGGCATCGGGCCGGTCGGCCAGACCTGGCTCGACCCGGGCCAGCCGGCGGTGCGGTGCGTGTAGCCTACGCGCTCGCCTCGTCCAGCGTCCGCATCGCATCCGCGCTGAGCTTCAGTTCGGCGGCGCGTGCGATGTCGTGCCATTGCGCGACGCTGGTGGCGCTGGCGATCGGCGCGGTAACGGTCGGGCGCGCGATCAGCCAGGCCAGCGCCACCTGCGCCGGCGTCGCCCCCGCGCCGGCCGCGACCTTGTCGAGCGCCGCCAGCACGTGCAGTCCGCGCGCATCCAGGTACTTCTTCACGCCCTGCCCGCGCGGGCTTTTCGCGAGGTCGGCCTCAGAGCGGTACTTGCCGGTGAGGAACCCGGCCGCCAGCGACCAGTAGGGAATGACGCCGAGGCCGTGCTCGCGGCAGATCGGCGCGAAATCCCGCTCGTAGCCGGTGCGTTCGACCAGGTTGTAGTGCGGCTGCAGCGTCTCGTAACGCGGCAAACCGTGCTGCGCGCTCGCCGCAAGCGATTCGGCCAGACGCGCGGCCGAGATGTTGGAGGCGCCGATGGCGCGCACCTTGCCCTGGCGGATCAGCGTCGCGAATGCCTCCAGCGTCTCGGCCACCGGCGTGGTCTCGTCGTCGTAGTGTTCCTGATAGAGGTCGATATAGTCGGTCTGCAGCCGCTGCAGCGACCCTTCCACCGAGCGCAGGATGTAGTCGCGCGTCACGCAGCGCCCCTGCCCCATGTCGGAGCCGACCTTGGTGGCAATGATGACATCGTCGCGCCGGCCGCGACGCTTGAGCCAG
>JAJZVE010000573.1 GCA_021845835.1 Pseudomonadota bacterium
CTCGGCATCGACGACCTTGTCGTCGCCGCCCGGCGCGGCTCCCGCGGCGCCCGGCCCCTGCGGGCCGCCCGCCTCTCCGGCCGCCTGCTGCGCCTTGTACATCGCCTCGCCGATCTTCATCGCCGCCTGGCTCAGCCGGTCCGTCGCCGCCTTCAGCGCGTCGGCGTCGGTGCCTTCCATCGCCGTGCGCGCCGCCGCGATGGCCTGCTCGCACTCGGCCTTGTCGGCCGCCGCGACCTTGTCCTCGTTCTCCTTCAGGGTCTTCTCGACCTGATGGATCATCGCGTCGGCGTGGTTCTTGGCCTCGACGAACTCGCGGCGCTTCTTGTCGGCCTCGGCGTTCGCCTCCGCCTCGCGCACCATGCGCTGGATGTCGGCCTCGCCGAGCCCGCCGCTGGCCTGGATGCGGATCTGCTGCTCCTTGCCGGTGGCCTTGTCCTTGGCCGAGACCGAGACGATGCCGTTGGCGTCGATGTCGAACGTCACCTCGATCTGCGGCACGCCGCGCGGCGCGGGCGGGATGCCCATCAGGTCGAACTGGCCGAGCAGCTTGTTGTCCGCCGCCATCTCGCGCTCGCCCTGGAACACCTTGATGGTGACCGCGGTCTGCCCGTCATCGGCGGTGGAGAACACCTGGCTCTTTTTCGTCGGGATGGTGGTGTTGCGCTCGATCAGCCGGGTGAACACGCCGCCCAGCGTCTCGATGCCCAGCGACAGCGGGGTCACGTCGAGCAGCAGCACGTCCTTCACGTCGCCCTTGAGGACGGCGCCCTGGATCGCCGCACCGACCGCCACCACCTCGTCGGGGTTGACGTTGCGCGCCGGCTCGCGACCGAAGAAGGTCTTCACCGTGTCGATGACCTTCGGCATGCGCGTCATGCCGCCGACCAGGATCACCTCGTCGATCTCGTTCGCCTTGACGCCGGCATCCTTGAGCGCCGCGCGGCAGGGCTCCAGCGTGCGGGTGATCAGGTCGTCAACGAGGCTTTCCAGCTTCGCCCGCGTCAGCTTCATCACCAGGTGCTTCGGCCCGGAGGCGTCGGCGGTGATGAAGGGCAGGTTGATCTCGGTCTCCTTGGAGGAGGACAGCTCGATCTTCGCCTTCTCGGCGGCTTCCTTCAGGCGCTGCAGCGCGAGGCGATCCTTGCGCAGGTCGATGCCCTGCTCGCGCTTGAATTCGTCGGCGAGGTAGTCGATCACGCGGGCGTCGAAGTCCTCGCCGCCGAGGAACGTGTCGCCGTTGGTGCTCTTCACCTCGAACACGCCGTCGCCGATTTCCAGCACGGAGATGTCGAAGGTGCCGCCGCCGAGGTCATAGACCGCGATGGTGCCGGTCTTCTTCTTGTCCATGCCGTAGGCGAGCGCGGCCGCCGTCGGCTCGTTGATGATGCGCAGCACTTCCAGGCCGGCGATGCGGCCGGCGTCCTTGGTCGCCTGGCGCTGCGCGTCGTTGAAGTAGGCCGGGACGGTGATGACCGCCTGGGAAACCTTCTCGCCGAGATAGGCCTCGGCGGTCTCCTTCATCTTGCCGAGGATGAAGGCGCTGATCTGGCTTGGCGCGTATTTCTCGCCCTTCGCCTCCACCCAGGCATCGCCGTTGTCCCCGCGCCCGATCTTGTACGGGACCAGCGCGATGTCCTTGGCCACCATCGGGTCGTCGAAGCGGCGGCCGATCAGGCGCTTCACCGCGTAGATCGTGTTGGACGGGTTGGTGACCGCCTGCCGCTTGGCGGACTGGCCGACCAGCCGCTCGCCGCTGTCGGTGAAGGCGACGATCGAGGGGGTGGTGCGCGCCCCCTCGCTGTTCTCGATCACGCGGACATCCTTGCCCTCCATGATCGCGACGCAGCTGTTGGTGGTGCCGAGGTCGATGCCGATGACTTTACTCATCGAAACTGTACTCCTGTGCAGCGGATCCGGGCGGCCCGGTTCGGCACCGCCCTCATCCCCAAGGTGAGACTGTATGCGTCCGATGTATTGACCGCCCGGCGCCGCGACAAGGGCGGCGTGCGCGGAAACTGTGCAGGCGTGTCGTTAAGCCGTCGTGTCCATCTGGGCGCCGGCGCCGCCCTCCGCCGCGGCGGGCGCCTTCGCCACCACCACCATCGCCGGGCGCAGCAGGCGCCCGTTCAGCGTCCAGGCCGGGGTCCAGGCCTGAAGCACCGTGCCGGGCGGATGCTCGGCGGTCGGCTGCTCGGCCATCGCCTGGTGCAGGTTGGGGTCGAACACCGCCCCCGTGGGGTCCTCGCGGCGGATGCCGTTGCGCTCCAGCAGGCCGAGCACGCTGCGCTCGACGCCCGCGAAGCCTTCGCGCATGCGTCCGACCGCTTCCGGCTCGCCCTCGGCCGGCGGCGGCAGCGCATCGAGGCCGCGGCGGATGTTCTCCGCCGCCTCGACCACGTCGCGGGCGAATTTCTGCACCGCGAACAGCCGCGTCTCGTCCACCTCGCGCTTGGCGCGGGCGCGGACATTGGCGGTCTCCGCCTCGGCGCGCATCCAGCGGTCCTTGAAGTCGTCGCGCTCGGCTTCCAATGCCGCGATCCGCGCGGCCGCGGCCTCCATCACCTCTTCCGCCGTCTGCGGCTCGGCCGGAGGGGTCCGTTCGTCCTGGGTCATGGGGTCATCGCTCATGGCCGCGCTGACGTAGTTGGCCGACCGCCCCGAGACAAGCGGGAACCGTCGCCTACTCGTCGCCAATCGCCATCACGGCGCCACCGATCGCCGCCGAGCCGAAGGTAATGGCGAACCCGGCACACAGCAGCAGGACCGCAACCCAGCCCTGCGGGCTCGCCAGGATCATGGTCCGCAGCGCGCCGACATTGAGCCACAGCAGCGCCGCCACCGCCACCTGCCCCGCCAGCACACCCGCCAGGCCGGGCACGAGAATATAGCGCCTGATCTCCAGCACCTTCGGCCAACGCCGGGCACGCTGGCCGGTTTGCAACGTCATGCGGCGACCACTCCGGTTTCGTCGGCCTGCAGGCCGAAGGCGGCGGCCATCAGCGCGCGGGTGTAGTCGGCGCGCGGGTTGGCCAGCACCTCGGCGGCGTCCCCCTGCTCCACCACCCGCCCGTGGCGCAGCACCACCAGCCGGTGGGCGAGCGCCTTCACCACCCTCAGATCGTGGCTGATGAACAGATAGCCGAGCTGATGATCCTGCTGCAGCCGGCGCAGCAGCTCCACGATCTGCGCCTGCACCGACATGTCGAGCGCGCTGGTCGGCTCGTCCAGCACCACGAAGCGCGGCTTCAGCACCATCGCCCGCGCGATCGCGATGCGCTGGCGCTGGCCGCCGCTGAACTCATGCGGGAAGCGGTGCACCGCCTCGGCCGGCAGCCCCACCTCCTCCAGCGCCGCCGCCACCCGCCGCTCCCGCTCGCCGGCGGTCAGCGCCGGCTCGTGCACGGCCAGCCCCTCGGCCACGATGTCGCCGACATGCAGGCGCGGCGAGAGGCTGCCATAGGGGTCCTGGAACACGATCTGCATCCGCGCCCGCAATTCGCGCAACTGACGGCCGCTGAGCGTCGACAGGTCCTTGCCCTCGAAGCGGATGTCGCCCTTGCCGGGCACGAGGCCGAGCATGGCATAGCCCATGGTGGACTTGCCCGACCCGCTCTCGCCCACCAGCCCGACCGTCTCGCCCTCGTGCACGTCGATGGTGACGCCGTCGACCGCCCGGACATGGCCGACCGTGCGCCGCAGCACGCCGCGGCAGATGGCGAAATGCACCTGCAGGTCGTGCGACTGCATCACCATCGGCGCCTTCGCCGGCAGTTTCGGCGGCGCCCCCTTCGGCTCGGCGGCCAGCAGCATGCGGGTATAGGGATGCTGCGGCGCGCGGAACACGTCGTCGACCCGCCCCGCCTCCACCACATGCCCGCCCTTCATCACGCAGACGCGGTCGGCGAAGCGGCGGACGATCGACAGGTCGTGGCTGATCAGCAGCAGGGCGAGGCCGCGCGCCTGCTTCTGCTCGGCCAGCAGCTTCAGGATCTGCGCCTGGATGGTCACGTCCAGCGCCGTGGTCGGCTCGTCGGC
>JAJZVE010000574.1 GCA_021845835.1 Pseudomonadota bacterium
GCGAAGCGCTGCAAGCGTTCGCGCAGATGTTCAAGGTGATCCCGCCGTTCGGTCAGCACGACCGGAATGCCGCGCGACAGCATCGGGATCTTCCGCATTCCCGGTGCAGGGGGGACGGACGATCCGAGGTGAATTTCCATATGAAAATCTCCCTCCTGGAGTTCTGATCACCCCCGTGGTCCCGCTCCGCCTTGCTGCTCCTGCCGGGGCTGTCCGTCCGGCAGATCCTGCCGCCCCCGATCACCTCACCATCCTGGCCGCCCCGACTTCGAGATCCGCGCCATGCCCTGCCTGCGGCAGGCGCTCGGCACGGCGGCATGGCCAGCATTTCCGCATCCTCGCCGATATGCCGCATCAGGGGCGCGCCGCCCGTCTCCAGGTCGGGGTCCGCCGTTTCCGCTGGGACACGACAACCTGCCCGCCTTGCTGCTGAACGGTCTTGACCGGCACGAAGCGCATCGTGGGGCGCCCCGCCGCCTCACAAATTACCTCTGCATCGGCGCGGTCGGTCCTGCTGCGTTTCACATAGGGTTTGACGTACTGCGGCGGGATCAGCCGCACGGTGTGGCCCATCGCCTCCAGCCGCCGTGCCCAGTGATGCGAGCCGCCGCACGCTTCGAGGGCAACTTCCGTCTGCGGCAGCCTTTCCATAGAGGCCTCGAATGTCCCTCGCCGGCGGGCGGTTGCCATCGCGCGACCAGGCCCCGTCATATCAATAGAGTGGCGGCGTCAGCGCCCAGAGCACCAGCGCGCGCAGCGGTCCGGGATTGTCGAAGCGGTGCGGCAGCGTGCTCTTGAAACGGAAGGCATCGCCCGCGCCGAGCAGGCAGGCTTCTCCGTCGACCTCCAGCCGCATCTGCCCTTCCAGCACGACGCCGGCATCCTCCCCTTCATGGGTGTAGGGTGAGCCGCCGGAACTGCCGCCCGGCTCGATCGTCACCATCAGCAGCTCGATGGCGCCCGCGCCCGGCGAAACCAGTTCCTTCACGACGCCGTTGCTGCCGAGAGAGAGCACGCGGCGCGCCGTGCGCCGCAGCACCCATGGCGGACAGCCTGCGGAATCCTGCGGCGGCGAGAAGAACCAGCCGATCGGCACATCCAGCGCGGCGGCCACGCTCTGCAGCGTGCGGATCGAGGGCGAGGACAGGCCGCGCTCGATCTGGCTGAGCATCCCGACGGAAATCCCGCTGGCGTCCGAGAGTGCCTGCAAGGTCACGCGGCGGCGGCGACGCAGCAGGCGCAGGCGACCGCCGATCTCCGAATCGGCGCCCTGCTTCGGGCCGGCCGGCCGGGTCGCCGGGCGAGGAGATTTTATCAACATTGAAAATTCGGCCGCGAAATTTCAACCGGGTTGCGCTCGTTCGTCCTTCTGCTAGGCTAATCCGCAACGGGCGTCCAGCGGGAACGAATGATGCGGGTTGGAATTGAAGTCGGTGGTACTTTCACCGATCTGGTTGCACTCGATGCCGGTCGCCCGCTGGTCGCCAAGGTGCCCAGCACGCCCAGAAGCCCGGATATCGGCGCCTTCGATGCGCTGGGCGCCGGAAACATCCCGGCCGCCGGCGTCACCGACCTCGTGCACGGCTCGACCGTCGCCACCAACGCCATTCTGGAGCGGCGCGGCGCCAAGGTCGCCTTCGTCACCACGCGCGGCTTCCGCGACATCCTGTTCCTGCAGCGGCAGGATCGTCGCAACATCTACGATCTGCGTTACGCCAAGCCGGTCCCGCCGGTGCGCCGCCGCGACTGCTTCGAGGTGGCGGAGCGGCTGGACGCGCATGGCAACGTGATCCTCCCGCTCGACGAGGCGGCGCTGCATCGCGACCTGATTCCGGCGCTTGCGGCGGGCGGCTACGAGGCGGTGGCGCTCTGCCTGCTGTCCTCCTACGTCTCCCCGGTGCATGAGGCCCGCGTCGCGGCGCTGATCGCTACGGCGCTGCCGGGGCTGCGCATCGCGGCCAGCCATGACGTGGCGCCCGAGTTCCGGGAGTTCGAGCGGGCCTCGACGACCCTGCTCTCCGCGTATGTGCAGCCGGTGATCGACGGCTATCTCAATCGTTTCGAGGCACGGCTGTCCGCCGCCGGGTTCGGCGGGCGGTTCAGCGTCATGCAGTCGAATGGCGGCCGGTTGCCGGCGATGGCGATGCGGCGCAACTCCATCACCGCGCTGTTCAGCGGCCCCGCAGCCGGCGTGGTCGGAGCGATCCGGCAGGCGAAGCGCTCGGGCCGCGCGGATCTCATCACCTTTGACATGGGCGGCACTTCCACCGATGTGGCGCTCGTGCGCAACGGCGAGCCGTCGCTGGCGCCGGAAACCGAGGTGGACGGGATGCCGATCCGCACCCCGGTGCTCGACATCGTCTCGGTCGGCGCCGGGGGCGGCAGTCTGGTCTGGATCGACGATGGCGGCATGCTGCGGGTCGGCCCACGCAGCGCCGGGGCAGACCCCGGCCCGGCCTGCTACGGCCGCGGCGGCATGCTGCCCACGGTGACGGATGCACATGTCGTGCGCGGCACCATTCGACCGGAGAGTTTCCTGGGCGGTGCGATGCGGCTTGATGCCGACGCTGCGCACCGCGCCTTTGCCGACGTGGCGGCACGCCTCGGTCTTGATATCCGCGCCGCGGCGGCGGCCGCGATCCGGCTTGCGGTCGCCAACATCGTGCGCGCGATCCAGCTCGTCTCAACCGAGCGCGGCCGCGATCCGCGCGACTATGCGTTGGTGCCCTTCGGCGGCGCGGGGCCGCTGCTTGCCGCCGAACTCGCCGAGGAACTCGGCATCGCCGAGATCCTGGTGCCGCCGAATCCGGGCGTCGTCTCGGCGCTGGGCCTGCTCTCTGCCGACTACATGAAGGTGTACGGCGCCACACGCCGCATGCCGCTCGACGGTGAGGCGCCCGGCGCGTTGCGCGCGGCGCATGCACGGTTCCGTCAGGCGGCGGAACGGGAGTTCCGCGACCTCGGCGTGGATGGCGCGCTCGCGTTCGGGCTGGAGGCCGACATGCGCTTTCTCGGCCAGGCCTTCGAGATTCCCGTTGCCATCGAGAACGACGCGCTGCCCACCCTTTCGGCGGCAGACCTGTCGGACCGCTTCATCGACGCGCACCGCCGCGTCTACCTGCATGGCGGCGAGCCGGGGCGGCGGGCGGAGATCGTCTCGCTGCGCTTCACGGTGCGCCGGCACCTCGACAGCATTCCCGAGATTGCCGAGCGCGCCGGCGACCTTGCGCGCCCGGACGAGGCGCCGGTGCGCGTCGCCGACGGGCGCACCATGGCGGCGCGCATCGTGGACGCCTCCCGCCTGCCGGCCGGGCGGACGGTCGGCGGGCCGGCGCTGATCGAGGGCTATTCCTCGACCACCTGGGTTCCCGAATCCTGGCATGCCCGGCGCGACGCCGCCGGCAACATCCTGCTCGCGAGGGACGCAGCATGAGCGGTCTCGATCCCGTCGAATACGCGATCCTCAGCCAGTCGCTGATCGCCGCGGCGCGGGAGATGGGGGCGAAGCTGATCCGCTCCGCCTATTCCACGATCCTGCGCGAGGCGCGGGACGGTTCCGCGGCGCTGCTCGACGCGCGCGGCCAGACCGTCGCGCAGGCCGAGCTGATCCCGATGCAGCTCGGTACGATCGGGCGTATCTTCGGCCCCTGCGCCGCGCTGTTCCCGCCGGAGACACTGGAGCCGGACGATGTGCTGTTCATCAACGATCCGTATTCCGGCGGCCAGCACCTGCAGGACGTGTTCATCTTCCATCCGATCCACGTCGATGGCGCGGTGATCGGCTTCGCCGCATCAGTCGCGCATCATCTCGATCTCGGCGGCGGCAATCCGGGCCTCAATCCCGCTGCCGCGGACGTCTATTCGGAGGGGCTGATCATCCCGCCGATGAAGATCAATCTCAAGCGCGACTGGCATGGCGGCGGGTTCGAGCGGCTGCTGCGCGCCAACGTGCGCGTGCCGCATCAGACGATGGGCGACTTCGACGCGCAGATGGCGGCCAACGCCGTCGGCGTC
>JAJZVE010000575.1 GCA_021845835.1 Pseudomonadota bacterium
GGGTCGGCGGCTGCGGCAGCACCGCGCCCGCGGTATCGCCGCTGATCGAAGCCGCGCGGCGGGTCGGCTGCGCCACCTCGGTCGGCGGCGAAATGTACGCCGCCGAGCAGGGCCTGATGCTGGAATTCCTGCTCGGCGCCTGACCGGTCGGCGCCGCGGCTACGGCGCCGCCAACTGCAGTTCCGCCACGTCGAGCCGATCGAGCTGCCATAGCTGCTCGCGCAACCGGCGCGTCCGCGCCGCGCCGATCACCGGGCCGACCAGCTCGTCGAACTTGTCGTCGATCTCGGCATCGCTCAGCGGCGCTTCCGGATCGCCCTTGCGGTACGGCGCGAACCGGGTGAACGTCGCGCCGGCAACGGTCGTGACGGTGACCCGCGCGGCGCGCATGGCGGGAAACCCGGCGGTCAGTTCCGGGTCGCTGGCCAGCGTCACCCGCGCCATCATGTCGCGGATGTGCGGATCGGCCAGCCGCTCGGCGGAGAAGGCGGCGAGCCGGACCGAGCCGTACAGCAGCGCGTGGCAAACCACATAGGGCAGGCTGAACTTGGCCTGCATGGCCGAGCGCGGGTCGAAGGTCCCGGTCACGTCGATCGCGCTCTGGTAGGTTTCCACGGCAATCGTGCGGATGGCGGCGGGATCGGGGCCGCCGGGCTGCGCGCGCAGGGCGAGGGCCGCGTCGATCGCAGCGAAGGTGTGGCCGCAGCAGCCATGCGCCTTCTGGGTGATGCGGGCGATGTTGTAGCGCGTGCCCAGCCCCTCGGTGGCGCGACTCCAGACCGGCCCGTCGGACAGCGCGGCGCCGAAGCCGGCCTCGCCCTCCAGGATATCGCGCGCGCCGGTGACGCCATGCGCCGCCGCCATGCCGGCGCGCACGCCGACCGCGGCGGCATGGCCGCCATGCAGCGCCTTGGTCATGGAGTCGGAGCGGAATGCCTGCTGCAGCCCGGCGGCGCAGCTTGCGGCGGTGGCGAGCGCGTGGCGCATGGTGTCGGCGTCGCCGGGGGCCAGCAGGGCGGCGGCCGCGGCGGCGCTGCCGAAGCAGCCGACGGTGCCGGTGGTGTGGAAGAAGCGGTAATGCGACGGCTGCACCGCCGCGCCGATGCGGGTGGCAATCTCGTAGCCGATGGTCACTGCCCTGAGCAGGTCGCGCCCCGACCGTCCCGTGTCCTCTGCCACCGCCAGCGCCGCGGAGACGGTGGGGACGCCCGGATGCAGCACGGCGTCGCGGAAGATGTCGTCGAACTCGACGGCGTGCGAAGCCGTGCCGTTGATCCAGGCGGCGGTGGCGGGGAACGCGCTGGTGCCGAAGCCCGGCAGGCTCGACCGCCCGTGCCCGAGTTCCCGGCCATGCGCGCGCACCAGATGGGTCGCCGGGGCGACCCGGGTGCCCGGGTAGAGGGCGGCGAACCAGTCGATCACGGCGCGCTTGGCGTGGTGCGTCACCGCCTCGGGCAGCGCACGCACGGCCTCGCGGCCGGCGTAGTCGGCGATCTCGTCCAGCAATCCGCGCATCGGCACCCTCCGATCGGTCCCTTCCGCCAGAAAGGGACGGAATTCCATTTTCCAAAATTTTTACTGGAACGTCAGTCCATTTTCAAGCTATAAGCGGCGGCAGGCCATCGGGGCGGCGCTGGCGCCGTCCGTCACGCATCGAGGTGAGGACGTATCCATGATTACCAACCAGCCGGCCACGCAGATCGCCGCCGTGCAGCTGACCGAGTATCTCGAAGGGGTCGGGGTCGAGGTCATCTTCGGCATGTGCGGGCATTCGGTGGTGCAGATGCTGGATGCCCTGTCGCGCAGCCGCATCCGCTTCGTCACCTGCCGCCACGAACAACTGGCCGCCCATGTCGCCGACGGCTATGCGCGCGCCTCCGGCAAGCCGGGCGTGGTGATGACGCATGTCGGCCCCGGCCTGACCAACGCCATCACCGGCATCGCCACCGCGGCCCTCGACTCGATCCCGCTGGTGATCATCACGGGCAACGTGCAGTCGTACTATTTCGGCCGCGGGCCGCACCAGGAGGTGAACCTGCACGCCGACGGCGACCAGATCGAGATCTGCCGGCCGATCTGCAAGCGCATCTACCGCGTCAGCCGCGTGGAAGACCTGCCGCGCGTCATGGAACGCGCCTTCCACCTGTCCATGTCCGGCCGTCCCGGCCCGGTGCTGGTGGATGTGCCGATGGATCTCTTTTCCGCCGAACTGGTCACCGGCGCCTTCGCCCATCAGCCTGCCCCGGTGACGCGCCCGGCGATCGACGAAGCCCAGGCCCGCCACATCGCCACGGCGCTCGCGCAGGCCGAACGGCCGGTGATCTACGCCGGCGGCGGCATCCATCTCGCGCGCGCCAGCGAGGAATTGCGCGCGCTGGCGGAAGCCCTCGGCGTGCCGGTGGCGCACAGCCTGATGGGCAAGGGCTGCCTGCCGTACGGCCATCCGCTGCTGCTCGGCACCACCGGCTACTGGGGCCAGCCGATCGCCAACGAGATGTGCCGCACCGCCGACCTCATTCTCGCGGTGGCGACGCGCTTCGCCGAGACCGACTCGAGCTCGTGGGATCCGAAATATACCTTCGACATTCCGCCGACGCGGCTGATCCACATCGACATCGACCCCGGCGAGATCGGCCGCAACTACCCCGCCGAACTCGGCGTGATCGCCGATGCCCGCCAGGCGCTCGGCATGATCGCGCGCGCGGCGCAGGGGATGCAGCCGCGGCCGCGCCCCGGCCTGCGCGAGAAGATCGCGGACGGACTTGCCGCGTTCTCGACCAACTGGGCGGAGCAGCGGCTGTCGGACGAATTCCCGCTGCGCCCGGAGCGGGTGCTTGCCGAGGTGCGCCAGGCGCTGCCGGACGACGGCTTCATCGTCACCGATGTCGGCTGGAACAAGAACGGCGTCGGCCAGCAGTTTCCGATCACCACGCCGGGCACGATGATCACGCCGGGCGGCCTGGCGACGATGGGATTCGGCCACGCGGCGGTGCTCGGGGTGAAATACGCGCAGCCCGGGCGCGCCGCGCTGGCGCTGATCGGCGACGGCTGCTTCAGCAGCAACATGTCGGTGGTGGCGACCGCGGTGGAGGCCGGCCTGCCGGTGGTCTGGGTGGTCATGGACAACGCCGCCTACGGCGTCATCGCCGGCATCGAGAAGCGGCACCTGGGCGGCACGTATGGCTGCACGTTCGAGTCCGACGGCAATCCGTACCACGTGGACTTCGCCGCGATCGCCCGCGCCAGCGGCGCCCGCGGCATCGCCATCGAGGCGGCCGACCAGCTCGGCCCGGCGCTGCGCGAGGCGCTGGCAAGCCGGCGTCCGACCCTGATCCAGGTGCCGGTGCAGATCGTGCCGACGCCGACGCCGGGACACTGGGACGTGAACGCCATCTTCAAGCGGCCCGTGGCCTAGCGCCGCGACGGCGGACCGGGAGAACACGATGCCAGACCGCGACGCGCTGCCCCGCTACGGGCACTACATCGATGGCGCCGTGGCGGCGCCGTCCGCCGGCACCTACTTCGCGACCGAGAACCCCTACACCGGCCGGCCGTGGGCGATGATCGCGCGGGGCAGCGCCGCGGACGTGGACCGCGCGGTCGCCGCCGCACGGGCGGCCGGGCAATCGGGCGCGTGGTCGGGCCTGTCTGCGACCGCGCGCGGCAGGCTGTTGCGCAAGGTCGGCGACCTGATCGCCGCCAACGCCGGGCGCCTGGCCGAAACCGAGATGCGCGACAACGGCAAGCTGGCCGCGGAAGTGACCACGCAGGTCCGCTACGTCGCCGAATATTTCCACTACTACGCCGGACTCGCCGACAAGCTGCAGAGCGACGTGATCCCGACCGACAAGGCCGGCGTGTTCGCCTACACGAAATACGAACCCAAAGGCGTGATCGCCATCATCACGCCGTGGAACTCGCCGCTGGCGCTGACGACGTGGAAGCTGGCGCCGGCGCTGGCGGCGGGCTGCACCACGGTCATCAAGCCCTCCGAGTTACCATCGCCGTCGCTG
>JAJZVE010000576.1 GCA_021845835.1 Pseudomonadota bacterium
ACATGCTGGCCGGCAAGGTCGCCGTGGTCACCGGCGCCGGCGGCGGCATCGGGCGGGAGATCGCGCTGGCGATGGCGCTGCAGGGCGCCGCCGTCGTCATCAACGATGTCGGCGCCTCGCTCGCGGGCGAAGGCGGCTCGGCCACGCCCGCCGAGCAGACGAAGCAGATCATCGAACAGCGCGGCGGCCGCGCCGCCATCAGCACCGACAGCGTGGCGGAGTGGGAGTCCGCGCAGCGCATCGTGCAATGCGCGCTGGATCACTTCGGCCGCATCGACATCGTGGTGAACAACGCCGGTATCCTGCGCGACGTGATCTTCCACAAGATGACGCCGCAGGACTGGCTGTCGGTGATCGCCGTGCATCTCAACGGCAGCTTCTTCGTCAGCCGCGCCGCCGCCGAGCATTTCCGCCGCCAGGAAGGCGGCGCCTATGTCCACATGACCAGCACCTCCGGCCTCGTGGGCAATTTCGGCCAGGCCAACTATTCCGCCGCCAAGCTCGGCATCGTCGCGCTGTCGAAGTCGATCGCGCTCGACATGGCGCGCTACAACGTGCGGTCGAACTGCATCGCGCCGTTCGCCTGGAGCCGCATGACCTCCTCCATCCCCGCCGACACGCCGGAGCAGCAGGCGCGGGTGGCGAAGCTGCAGCAGATGACGCCGGACAAGAACGCGCCGCTCGCGGTCACGCTGGCCGCCGACGCGGCGCGCGACATCACCGGGCAGGTGTTCAGCGTGCGGATGAACGAGATCTACCTGTTCAACCAGAGCCGCATGATCCGCAGCATCCACCGCGCCGAAGGCTGGACGCCCGAAACGGTTGCCGCCCAGGCGCTGCCGGCGCTGCGGCCGAGCCTGATGCCGCTCGATCGCAGCGGCGATGCGTTCTCCTGGGACCCGATCTGACGATCATCCATCCCTGATGCGTTGAGACCGGCGCAACAGCAGGGATTGCGCCGTGTCCGAGGCGACGCACAGATACTCGCTCGCGCAATTGCGCGAGCGCGCGCGGGGCAGGATGGCGCGGCTGCAGCCGCAGCGGTTCCATGTGCCGTCGCTGGATGCGCTGAACTTCCTCGTCGCCGACGTGCGCGGCGCGCTGGGGCCGTATGTCACCGTCTATCTGGCCACCGACCGGCACTGGGACCTCGCCGCGGTCGGGCTGGTGATGACGCTGGGCGGCTGGATCGGGCTGGTGACGCAGACGCCGCTCGGCTGGCTGCTGGACGCGACGCAGCGCAAGCGCGGGTTTCTTGCCGGCGCCCTGCTGGTGCTCGCCGCCGGCGCGCTGGTGATCGCGCTGTATCCGTCGTTCTGGCCGGTGCTGGTGGCCAACGGGATGATGCAGGTGGTGAGCGGGGTGTTCACCCCGGCGGTGGCGGCGCTGACCGTCGGGCTGTTCCAGCGCCGCGACCTGACGCGGCGCATGGGCCGCAACGGCAGTTTTTCGCGCGCCGGCAATCTCGGCACCGCCATGCTCGCCGCCGTGATCGCCTGGAAACTGTCCGCGCGCGACGTGTTCTTCGTGGTGCCGGGGATGGCGGTCGGCGGCATCATCGCGGCGCTGTCCATCCCCCACGGCGCGATCGACCTGCGCCGCGCGCGCGGCCTGCGCAGCGGCGAGAAGGAGGAGAGCGGGCCGCAGGCCTGGCATGCGCTGCTGCATGCGCGGCCGCTGCTGGTCTATGGCGCGTTCAGCCTGCTGCTGGAATTCGCCGATGCGCCGCTGCTGACGCTGGCGGCGCAGAAGCTCGGCGTCACCCATCCGGGCATGGGCGTGGTGATGACATCGGCCTGCATCATGGCGCAGCAGGCCGGCATGCTGCCGGCGGCGATCCTGATGGGGCGGCTGGCCGACCGCACCGGGCATCGCAAGCTGCTGCTGGCCGGCACGGTACTGATCGTGGCGCAGGGCCTGCTCACGGCGTTTTTCAACGATCTCGTCATCCTGATCGGGCTGCAGGTGATCGGCGGCGTCGGCATCGGCCTGTTCACCGCGCTGACGCCGCTGCTGCTGGCGGATGCGACCCAGGGCACCGGGCGCTACAACCTTTCGCAAGGCGCGATCGCGACCATGCGCGCGCTCGGCGTCACCTCCAGCGGGCTGGCGACGGAGATGGTGGTCAAGCATATCGGCTACGCCGCCGCGTTCTATGGCTGCGCCGGCGTCGCCGCGCTGGCGTTGCTGCTGCTCTGGGGCCTGATGCCGGAGACGCGACCCGACCTCGGCTGATATGCGGTCAGGCGGCGGAAACCGGCGAGGTGCCGATCAGGTCGCGCCACGCCAGGGCCAGCACCGTCTCCGCCGGCACGCGGGCGAGGGCGGAGGCCCGGCCGTCCGGCAGGTGTTCCAGGTAGCGGTCCACCAGCCGCCAGCCGAGGCTGTAGCCGGACCACGGCAGCACGCCGCGCCGGTCGCCGCGGAACCAGCGGGCGAGATCGATGTCGGGGTCCCACAGCACCGGCTCCGCCGCCTTCGCCGCCCGCATCACGTCGCCGTCGGACAGCGCGAGGCACCACGGGTCCGGCGCGCCGCCCAGCACCTCCAGCGTGAAATGATCGGCCAGCCCCTCGCTGACCAGCGCCTCGGCCAGCCGGGTGCCATAGCCCGGCCCGGCCTGCCGCATGGAATGATGCGCCTCGTGCACCACCACCCGGCGCAGCCCGCCGGCGAGGCGATCCTCCATCGCCGGATGCGACGTGTCGAAGCCGAGGAAGATCGTGTTGCAGCTTGGCGTCGAGCCGCCGAACCCCAGTTCCGGCACCGGCCAGTGCGGGATCTGGTGGATCACGATGTCGACGCGCGGCGGGCGCATGATGCGCGCGATGGCGTCGAACGCAGCGTCGATCTCGGCGCGGATGCGGCTCCGCCACGGGGCGAGGGAACCGGCGGCCTGCAGCCAGTGCAGCGTCCAGGTGCGATCCATGCGTGAAGCCGTGTGCTGCCCCTGTCCCAGATTCGCAACGCGGGCCAGTCTGCCCGGTTCTCCCTTTTCCTAGCTGTGGAGGATGGCAGCGGATGCAAGCGGGTGCGATGCAAGTCCGCGTGCTATGCTCACCTGTCCGTTTTGTTGGAGTGGTCATGTCCGACTTTCGCGATCACGCTGGTTCCCGCCTGGCAATGGCAGAGTTGTCATGATGCGGCTGGCTTTCTGGCGTCCGCGCCCGGTTCCGGTGCTGCAGCTGCATGGCTTGATCGCGGCGCGGCCGGGGGCGCTGAACATCGACGTGATCGGCCCGCTGATCGACCGCGCCATCGCCATCGCCGCCGCCGGCAAGCCGGGCGTGCTGCTGCTCGACATCCAGTCACCCGGCGGCTCGCCGGTGCAGTCCGACCTGATCGCCACCCGCCTGCGCCGGCGGGCGGAGGAGAAGGGGGTGCGCCTGGTCGCGGTGATCGGCGAGGTCGGCGCCTCCGGCGGCTACTGGCTCGCCTGTGCGGCGGACGAGATCGTGGCGAACGCGATGAGCGTGGTCGGCTCGATCGGCGTGATCGGCGGCGGCTTCGGCCTCGCCCCGGTGCTGGCAAGGCTGGGGATCGAGCGGCGGCTCTACACCGCCGGCACGAACAAGGCGCGGCTCGATCCGTTCAGCCCGGAGCGGCCGGAGGATGTCGCCTTCGTGCGCGACCTGCTCGACCAGTTGCACGCCCGCTTCAAGGACTGGGTGCGGCAGCGCCGCGCCGGGCGGCTCAGGGGCGAGGAGGCGGCGCTGTTCGACGGCGGCTGGATGCTGGGCGCGCGGGCGGCCGAGCTGGGGCTGGTGGACCGGCTGGGCGACCTCGATTCGGTGCTGCGCGAGATCGGCGGGCCGAAGGCGCGCGCCCTGCTGCTGCGCCCGCGCCGGCGCGGCCTGCTGGCGCGGCTGCCGCGGATGGTGGCGGAGGAAATGGTCTCGGCGATCGAGTCGGCGGCGGGGCCGCTGCGGTGAGCCGACGGCGGTTGCGGCGGCGCGGCGCGGCGACCTAGCCTCATCGCGCCACCGCACCGGGACCGCCATGCCTGCGCATCA
>JAJZVE010000577.1 GCA_021845835.1 Pseudomonadota bacterium
GTAGCGCGGTGCCACTTCCATCACCACGTGGTACTGGTTCTGTGCGCTGTAGATCACCGACACCTGACGCTGGCCGAAGGCGTCATACAGGGTATTGTCGATCTGCAGCGGCGTGATGCCGAGCCGGGCCGCCGTCGCGCGGTCGATGGTCAGGTCGGTTTCCAGCCCGCGGACCTGCTGGTCGGAATTCACGTCGACCAGGCGCTTGTCGTGCTGCAGGGCGGCGACCAGCCGCGGCGTCCATTCGTACAGTTCCGCGGCGCTGTCGCCCTGCAGCGTGTACTGGAATTCCGCGTTGGACTGTCGTCCGCCGACGCGGAAGTCCTGCGCCGGAAACATGTACAGCGTCGCCCCGCTCACCTGTGCCAGCGCGTTGCGCAGCCGCGCCACCACATGCATCGCGTCCTCGCCGCGCACGCTGCGCGGCTTGAGCGACATGTACACGGTCGCGGTGTTGGTCTGCGACCGCCCGCCGCCGCCGCCGCCGGTGAAGCCGACCACTTCGGCCACCGCCCTGTCGTGCCGCACGATATCGACCATGCGCGCAAGCTTCTGGCGCATCAGCTGGAACGAGATGCTCTGGTCGGCAGTGATGACGCCGATCACGCGGCCGGTGTCCTGTTCGGGGAAGAATCCCTTCGGCACGATGCGGAACAGCACCACGTTGAGCCCGATCGTCGCCGCCAGCAGCAGCAGGACCGCCGCGCTGTGCCGCAGCGTCCAGCCAAGGCTGCGCGCATACGCCGCCTCCAACCGCTCGAACAGCCGATTGCGCCGCGTCGTCTCCTGCCGGCGCAGCACCAGGGCGCACAGCATCGGCGTCGTGGTGAGCGAGATCGCCAGCGACACCAGGATGGCGAGCGAGATGGTGACGCCGAATTCGCGGAAAAAGCGGCCGACGATGCCGCCCATCAGCAGGATCGGCACGAACACCGCGATCAGCGACAGGCTCATCGACAGCACGGTGAAACCGACCTCGCGCGCGCCGAGCAGCGCCGCCTCCACGCGCGACCGCCCTTGCTCCAGATGGCGGGCGACGTTTTCCAGCACCACGATGGCGTCATCGACCACGAAGCCGGTGGCCACGGTCAGCGCCATCAGCGACAGGTTGTCGAGACTGTAGCCGAGCAGGTACATCGCGCCGAACGTGCCGACGATGGAGACCGGCACGGCGACGCTGGGGATCAGCGTGGCGCGGCCGTTGCGCAGGAACCAGAACACCACCAGCATGACCAGCACGACCGCGATCAGCAGCGTCCTTTCGGTGTCGTAGAGGGACGCGCGGATGGTCACGCTGCGGTCGCCGATCAGCGCCACGTCCACGTCGCGCGGCAGCGCGGCGACCAGATGCGGTAGTTCCGCCTTCACCGCGTCGATGGTGTTGATCAGGTTGGCGCCCGGCTGCGCGAACAGCACCGCCAGCACGGCAGACTTGCCGTTGTACATCCCCTCGTTGCGCAGGTCCTCGACGCTGTCGCTCACCTCCGCCATGTCCGTCAGCCGCACCGCGGCGCCGTTGCGCCAGGCGATCACCAGCGGGCGGTAATCGGCGGCGCGCGTCGCCTGGTCGTTGGTGTAGATCTGCCAGCGCCGCGCGCCCTCGGCGATCGTGCCCTTCGGGCTGTTGGCGTTGGCGGAGGCGAGCGCCGCGCGCACGTCCTCCAGCCCGATGCCGTAGTGGAACAGCGCCTGCGGGTTCAGTTCCACGCGCACCGCCGGCAGCGCGCCGCCGCCCAGGATCACCTGGCCGATGCCGTTGATCTGCGACAGCCGCTGCTGCAGCACGTTCACCGCCGAATCATAAAGCTGGCCGCGCGTCAGCGTCTGCGACGTCATCGCCAGGATCAGGATCGGCGCGCTGGCCGGGTTCACCTTGCGATAGGTCGGGTTGCTGCGCAGGTTGCTCGGCAGGTCGGCGCGCGCGGCCTGGATCGCCGCCTCCACGTCGCGCGCGGCGCCGTCGATGTCGCGATCGAGGCCGAACTGCAGCACGATGCGCGTCTGCCCGACCGCGCTCTGCGATGTCATCTCGGTCACGTCGGCGATCTGGCCAAGATGGCGTTCCAGCGGCTCGGCGAGCGAGGTCGCGACGGTATCGGGACTGGCGCCGGGCAGCACGGCCGTAACCATGATGGTCGGCAGATCGACCTGCGGCAGCGGCGCCACCGGCAGGCGAAAGAACGCCAGCACGCCGGCGAGCGCGATGCCGATGGTCAGCAGCGTGGTGGCGACCGGGCGGGCGATGAAGAGGGCGGAGACGTTCATGCCCCCCCTGCCTCACAACCGCAGCGAAGGGCTATCCGCAGATGACACAGATTGCGCAGATAAGGCAAAGAAATCAGAAGTGGCCCGCGCAGCCGATAATGATTCTTATCTGCGTCAATCTGTGTCATCGCGGATGATTCTTCACTCCCCCGGCTCCGGCGCCGCATCGCCCCCCGCCGGCGACGGACGGCCGCCGAGGCGGCGGGCCAGCCGTTCGAAGGCGAGATAGATCACCGGGGTCGTGAACAGGGTCAGAACCTGACTCACGATCAGCCCGCCGACGATGGCGACGCCGAGCGGGCGGCGCAGCTCCGACCCGGTGCCCTGGCCCAGCATCAGCGGCAGCGCGCCGAGCAAAGCTGCCATCGTCGTCATCATGATCGGGCGGAAGCGCAGCAGGCACGCCTCGAAGATCGCGGCGCGCGGCGCGCGTCCCTCCTCGCGCTCGGCGGCGAGCGCGAAGTCGATCATCATGATGGCGTTCTTCTTGACGATGCCGATCAGCAGCACGATGCCGATGATGCCGATGACGTCGAGGCCCTCGCCCATCGCCATCAGCGCCAGCAGCGCGCCCACGCCGGCCGAGGGCAGCGTGGACAGGATCGTGATCGGGTGAATGAAGCTCTCATAGAGCACGCCGAGCACGATATAGACCGTCGCGACCGCGGCGAGCAGCAGCAGCGCCTCGTTGGACAGCGACGCCTGGAACGCCGCCGCCGCGCCCTGGAACGAGGTGAGGAAGCTCGCCGGCAGGCCGAGTTGCGTCTCGGTCGTGCGGATCGCCTGCACCGCCGCGCCGAGCGAGGCGCCGGGCGCGAGATTGAAGGAGATCGTGCTGGCCGGGAACTGGCCGAGATGCGTGATCACCAGCGGGCCGTTGCGCTGTTCCTGGTGCACGATGGCCGACAGCGGCACCTGGCCGTTCGCCGCCGCCGCGGACGGCAGATAGATCTGCGACAGCCCATGCAGCGACTGCTGGATCGCCGGATCGGCCTCCAGGATCACGCGGTACTGGTTGGATTGCGTGAAGATGGTGGAGACGATGCGCTGTCCGAACAGGTCATACAGCGCGTTGTCCACCGTCGCCGGCGTAACGCCGAAACGCGCCGCCGTGGCGCGGTCGATGACGAGGTCGAGCGCGTGGCCCTGCTGCAACAGATCGCTGGCGACGTCCGCGAGTTCCGGGCGCGCGCGCAGCCGGTCCAGCAGCCGCGGCACCCAGGTCGCGAACTCGACCGGGTTCGCGTCCTGCAGCACGAACTGGTACTGCGTGCGGCTGACCGTCGATTCGATGGTCAGGTCCTGCACCGGCTGCAGATAGAGCGCGATTCCCGCCACGCCCGCGACTTCCTGTTGCAGCCGGCGGATGATCTGGGTCGCGCGCGCCTGCCGCTGGTCGCGCGGCTTCAGCACGATCAGCAAGCGGCCGGTGTTCAGCGTCGCGTTGGTGCCATCCACGCCGATGAACGATGACAGTCCGGCGACATCGGGGTCTTTCAGGATGGCGTCGGCCAGCGCCTGCTGCCGCTCCGCCATCGCCGGGAAGGACACGCTCTGCGCCGCTTCCGAGATGCCCTGGAGCTCGCCGGTGTCCTGCACCGGGAAAAAGCCTTTTGGGATTGCCACGTACAGCGCGACGGTCAGGGCGAGGGTTGCGACCGCGACGACCAGTGTCGCGCGCTGGCGGTCCAGCACCCAGTTCAGCGCGCGGCCGTAATGGTGGATGATCCAGTCGAAGGCCCGTTCC
>JAJZVE010000578.1 GCA_021845835.1 Pseudomonadota bacterium
CGACGATCAGGTCGCCCGGATAGACGGCGACGCCGCCGCAGCCGATCGGCACCTGCAATTCCGTCGCGTGATGCACGACGAGGTTGAGCGGTGCCGACGGGCCGGCGCAGAACACCGGCATGGCGAGCGCGGCGATCGGCGCGCTGTCGCGGATGCCGCCGTCGCTGACCACGCCGGCCACGCCGCGCACGGCGAGCCGCGTCATCAGGATTTCGCCGCCCGATGCCGCGCGCCGCTCGCCGCGGCAGTCCATCACCAGGACGTGTCCGGCCGGCGTCGTTTCGATTGCCTTGCGCTGCGGATGCTCGGGATTGGCAAAGCCGTCGAGCCTGTCGAGATCCTCGCGGGCGGGGATGTTGCGCAGCGTGAACGCCGGGCCGACGAGGTTCGCGGCGTAGCGGCCGAGCGGGCGCACGCCCTGCAGGAACACGTTGCGCAGCCCGCGCCTGAACAGCGCCGTGGTCAGCGTTGCCGTGCTGACGCGGCGCATGGCGGCGAGGCAGGTGTCGGAATAGACGATCATGGTGTCTCCTTCCTGGAAGGGCTGAGCGTGCGGCGCACCGCGTCGCGCCAGCCGCGATAGCGCGCCGCCCGCTCCTCGGGCGGCATCTGCGGCAGGAAGCGGCGGTCCAGCGCCCAGCCGCGGGCGAACTCGTCCGGTCCGGGACAGACCCCGGCGGCAAAGCCGGCGAGCCAGGCGGCGCCGAGCGCCGTCGTCTCCGTGACCGTCGGCCGGTCCACCGGGGCGCCGATCTGGTCGGCGAGGCACTGCATCGCCCAGTCGCTCGCGGCCAGCCCGCCATCGACGCGCAGCACCGTGGCCGCCCCGTCCGGCGCATCGGCGCGCATGGCGTCGGTCAGGTCGCGGGTCTGGTAGGCGATGCTTTCCAGCACCGCGCGCGCCAGTTCCGCCCGGCCGGTGGCGCGGGTCAGCCCGAACAGCGCGCCGCGCGCCGCCGGGTCCCAGTGCGGCGCACCGAGGCCGGTGAAGGCGGGGACCAGATACACCGACTGGCGCGGATCGGCGCGCGCGGCGAGCGGCCCGCTCTCGGCGGCATCGGCGATCACGCCCAGCCCGTCGCGCAGCCATTGCACCGCCGCGCCGGCGACGAAGATCGCCCCTTCCAGCGCGTAGCTGCGCACGCCGCCGAGCTGCAGCGCGACGGTGGCGAGCAGCCGGTGCGCCGAGGCAACGGGCGCCGCGCCGGTGTGGCGCAGCAGGAAGGCGCCGGTGCCGTACGTCGATTTCACCATGCCCGGCGCGAAGCACGCCTGTCCCGCCATCGCCGCCTGCTGGTCGCCGGCGATGCCGAGGATGGGCAGCGCGCCGCCGAGGGCCGTGGTGGTGCCGAACCGCCCGGCGCTGTCCCGCACCTCCGGCAGCACCGCGCGCGGGATACGGAACAGGTCGAGCAGTTCCTCGTCCCAGTCGCCGCGATGGATGTCGTAGAGCAGCGTGCGGCTGGCATTGGTCGCGTCGGTGGCGTGGACGCGGCCCTCGGTGAGCTGCCACAGCAGCCAACTGTCCACCGTGCCGAAGGCGAGTGCGCCGCGCGCCGCGGCGTCGCGCGCGCCGGGGATGCTGTCGAGCAGCCAGGCAAGCTTGGTGGCGCAGAAATAGGGGTCGATCAGCAGCCCGCTGCGCGCCGTGACCAGGGCTTCGTGACCGCGCAGCGCGTCGCAGGCGGCGGCGGTGCGGCGGTCCTGCCAGACGATGGCGCGGGCGAGCGGGCGGCCGCCGGCGCGTTCCCACAGCAGCGTGGTTTCGCGCTGGTTGGCGATGCCGATGCCGGCCACGTCGGTCGCGGTGGCGCCGGCGCCGTCCAGCACCGCGCGCAGCACGGCGAGACTGTCGCGCGCGAGGTCGGCGGGATCGTGCTCCACCCAGCCGTCTGCGGGAAAATGCTGCGCGAGCGGCAGGCGCGCCGTGCTGACAGGTGTCAACGCGGGCGCGCGGAAGGCGATGGCGCGGGTGGAGGTGGTGCCCTGGTCGAGGGCGAGGACGAGCGCGCCGCCCATCCGCCGCTACTCCACGGCCGGGGCGCGGCGCGCATCGCGCCCGATGCGGCCGAGATGGGTGAAACCGAATCCCGTGGGGTATTTCAGCCCATAGCCCAGCAGGCGGTCGAACCCGATATGCGCCGCCCAGATCAGCGCCACCGGCAGCGCCCACCCCACGCCCGCCAGCCGCAACGCGGACAGTGCCGCCGGCAGGGCGTAGGTGTGTGCCAGATTGTATCCCGCGGCGCCGAACCGCGGGTTGCGCAGATAGGCGAGCATGCTCAGGTCCGGCGCCAGGAACAGCACGGCAAACAGCCGCCAGTCGCCGCCGCTGCGTGCGAACAGCACCACGGCGACGGCGCATGCCGCCAGGCCCTCGACGCGCAGCCAGATGCGAGGCGCGCCGGCGGCAGGCGGCGGCGCGTCGCCGGTCAAGGTCAGCCCGCGACCAGCGGGCAGCCGCCGTCCTTCAGCGGCCGGAAAGCCTCATCGGCCGGCGTGGTCGCGACCAGCTTCAGACCGTCCCACGGCCCGGTGCTCTCGGCGGGCGCCTTGGCCTGGAACAGGTAGCTCGGGTGCAGCTTGCGGCCGTCGGCGCGGATGCTGCCCTGGCCGAAGCAGTCGTCATCGGTCGGCATCGCCTTCATGCGCGCCACCGCCGCCCGTCCGTCCGCCTTCGCCGCCGCCACGCCCATGTCGGCCACCGCCTTCAGATAATGCAATGTCGCCGCATAGTCGCCCGCCTGCACCATGTTCGGCCACTGGTTCGGCGTCTTCGGCCGGATGCGGTCCATGAAGGCGCGCGTGCGGTCGTTGAGGTTCCAGTAGAAGCTCTCCGTCATCAGCAGACCCTGCGCCGTTTCCTGCCCGAGCGCGTGGACGTTGCTGTTGTACATCAGCATCGCCGCGACCCGCATCTGTCGCATCAGGCCGAACTCGTGCGCCTGCTTGATGCAGTTCAGCGTGTCGGCGCCGGAATTGGCGAGACCGAGCACCTTCGCGCCGGACGCCTGCGCCTGCAGCAGGAACGACGAGAAATCGGTGGTGCCGGGGAACGGATACACCACACCGCCCAGTACCTTGCCGCCGGCCTCGGTGACGAAGCGGCTGCTGTCGCGCTGCAACTGCTTGCCGAATACATAGTCGGCGGTGATGAAGAACCAGGTGTCGCCGCCGGCCTTCACCATCGCGCCGCCGGTGGATTTGGCGAGCATGTAGGTGTCGTAGGTCCAGTGGACGGTGTTCGGGCTGCACTGCGCGCCGGTCAGGTCCGTGGTGGCGGCGCCGGAGTTCAGCATCACCTTGTTCTTTTCGCGGCACACGGTGTTGACCGCGAGCGCGACCGAGGAGGTCGGCACATCGACGATCACGTCAACGCCGTCGCGATCGAACCACTGGCGCGCGATCGCGGCGCCGAGATCGGGCTTGTTCTGGTGATCGGCGAACAGCACCTCCACCGCCATCTGCCGCCCGGCGGTGAATTCCTGCACCGCCTGGCGCACGCAGGCGACGCCTGTCATTCCCGTGTCGTCACGATATGGGCCGGACTGGTCGTTCATCACGCCGATGCGCAACACCGGCCCGGCCGCGCGGGCGCGCAATGGAACGGCGGCGGCGGCCGCAGCAGCGGAACCGATCAGCACGCGACGGGTCAGCATTTCGCCAAATCCTCCCTCAGACGGTCGCCGTCAGCATAAGCCGCGCAGGCGCGGTGTCGATGACGGCGCGGCGACGTCGACGTGCGCCGACTGCATAGCCCACGCATCGGTCAGCCGGCCGCGACCGCTGCCGCGCCGTTGCGCGCCAGAATTGACAAATCCTCGATCGGCGGATGCGGCATGGTCTCGAACAACGGGCGCACCAGCAAGTCGATCGTGGTCCGGTGCGCCAGGATGGTTTTCTCGCGGTCCATCGCGCCGCGCTCGGCGCGCAACAGGGCGCGCTCGGCCGCCGCCGCGTCGTCCGGCCGCAGCGGGACGGCCAGATGCCTGGCCTCGGCAGC
>JAJZVE010000579.1 GCA_021845835.1 Pseudomonadota bacterium
GGCTCGGCTACTGTGCTTCCGCGGTCGCCCAGGCGCTGCGCACCCGGCGGACGAACACCGTCGGCGTGCTGCTGGCCGACGTTGCGAATCCCAGCTACCCGGACTTCGTCCGCGGCATCGAGGATGTGGCGATTCGCGAACATTGCACGCTGCTGCTGTGCAACAACGACGGCGACGAGGCGCGGCAGATCACCCAGATGCGCAGCCTGATCGACCGGCAGGTGGATGGGATGGTGCTGATCTCCCAGCACTGCGACAGTCCGGCGGTGCGCGAGTTGCTGGACAGCGGCGTGCCGTTCGTCCTGGTGCAGCGGCATAGCACGCGGTTTCAGGACAACTACGTGGGCGGCGACAACACGGCCAGCCTCGTTGCGGCCGCGGAGTACCTTGCCGGGCTGGGGCACCGGCGGGTCGGGTATATCTGCGGCCCGGCCATGTCCTCCGCCGTCGCGGAACGCTACGCCGCGTTCCGCGGTGCCGCCTCGCGGCTCGGCCTCGACATGGACCCGTCGCTGGTCATCGCCGGCGACTACGGAACCGACGCCGGGCACCAGGCTGCCAACGCCCTGCTGAACCTGCGCCGCCCGCCGACCGCCATCATGGCCAGCAACGACATGAGCGCGCTCGGCGTGCTCGACGTGGCGGCGGAACGCGGCATCGATGTGCCGGGTCAGCTCTCGGTCATCGGCTATGACGACATCGCCCTTGCCCGTCTCGCCCGGATCGACCTTACCACGATCCACCTGCCGCGGCGGGAGATCGGGGTGGCCGCCGCAAGCCTGCTGATGGAGCAGATCAAGAGCGGCCCGTCCCGTCCGGCGGCGCGCTCGATCCTGTTTCCGACGCGGCTGGTGATCAGAAGCACGACCGGACCCGCGCCACGTGCGCGACCAGGCCTGAGTTTAACAGTGGGTTCTGAAAAGTCTTGCTCAATCAATGGCTTGCGGGCGCGTGGAAGGTTCTTAGCACCACGTTCGCTGGAGAAGCGTCATCAGGTGGTTGGCTGAGGAGCGGCGTCGCGGATGTTCGGCGGCAGTGCCACGCCAATGGCCTGGAACACCTTGCCGGCGACGCCGGTCGCAGGGGTTCGCAGGATGACGTGCTTGCCGTCCTGTTCGATCGCGATCTCCTGGAGGCGATCGAGATCCGCGAGCAGCACACGCCACTCCGGTTTCAGCTGCGCGGCGGCCAGCCGTTCTTCCAGCTCCTTGCGCAACACCAGGGCGAGAAAGCTACAGAAGACGTGGCCGCGGATTGCCGCATCCGTCTGATGATAGATCGGCCGGGTCGCCAGCAGTGCCTTGGCCGAGCGGAACAGCTGCTCGATCACCAGAAGATCGCGGTAGCGACGCATCACCATGAGCGGCGGCAGCTGCGTGTTGGTGCGCAGTACGTACAGCCCATCGTAGCGGGCATCCTCGGCGACGCGGGCTTCATCTATATTAAAGTGCTGTTGGTCGGGCGTCTTCAGGTAGCGCCGGTAGGCGCTGTTGCCGACCAGTGACTTGTCGCCCTGTTTGAGCTTGGCGCGGAGGGCAGCGACAACGGCCTCACGGGTGCGGGCGGCCTGTGCGGCCTCGGTCAGATTGCGACAGACAATATAGCGGCGATCACCGAGCATCACCGCCTTGGCTTCCAATTCGGTATCCGCCCGCCCCTTGTGGGGGATCACCAGCGGCACGCTCGGCGCCGGATCGGCCAGCACCGCATCGCGAACCTCTTTGGTGTTCCGCTCGCGCACGCCGAGGATGTATTCGAGGCCGCGCGCCTCCAGGGCGGCGATGGTGTCGGCGCTGATCATGCCGCGATCGGCGACGACGCAGACCCGCTCGATGCCGAAGCGGGCGCGCAGCCGATCGATCACCGGGATCAGCGTGGTCACGTCAGCGGTGTTGCCCGGCCACATCTCCGAACAGACCGGCCGCCCCTCCTGATCGATGATGGCGCCGACGATCATCTGGTTCAGTTGCGGCCGATAGTCTTTGGAATGGCCGCGCTCACCGAGCGTGTCGCCGCCCGCACCCTCGAAGTACAGCGAGGTGGTGTCCATGAACACCACCGAAAGGTCGGTAAACAGCGATCGCCGCCGGGCGAACAGCCGCTCCTCGACGAGGTCTTTGATGCAGCGCGCGACGAGGGTGCGATCCGCCTGCTCCGCGGCGAGCAATTCCTCGCCGAGCCAGGCCATGGCGCGGTAGAGATGATGGAGCCGCAGCGCACCGACGCCGTCGATGCGGTAGTCCTCACGCCACTGCTCGCAGGCACGATCGGAACCGGCGATCATCAGCCGGTGCAACACGGTGAGGAAGACGGCGCGCTCGACCGAGAATTCGAAGCCACGTCCGGCGAGCAGTTCAGACAGAACCGCACCGCAGCCGGTGTTCCGCCACAGGCGCTCGAACAGCAGGGGCGGACCGATGCGCTTGCAGGTGGGAACTGGCGCCTCGGCCTGGTCGAGCAGGGAGAGGACCACCGAGCGTTGTGCGAGGCGCGCGGCGGATCGCGCCAGGCGGTCGAGGTCGCCGTTGCGTTCGACGTCCTCCTTACGACCGAGATTACGAATGATGCGCTGTTTGGTCTTGCCATCCTCGCGGACGGTCTCGACCAGGTAGACGTAGGTGTAAGGACCGATGCGCTTTTCGCGGACGAACATGGCCCTAGCATTCGTGATGGTGCTGATTCGTCAAGCGCCAGAGAGTCCAGACCAGCATGATTTAGCACCACGGCATTTGGCGGTGCGGCGCCTGGTCAGAAAAACATGGCCTAAATCAGTGACTTACTGTTGGCTATGCGGAACGTATGCCGTTTTACTGTTAAACTTGGGCCAGAGGCGAGCATGGCATTGAGGGTGACGACGAGCTTCCTGGCGGTGGCGATGATGGCGGCCTTGACGGGTTTCCCCGCTGCCTGGAGATGCTCCCGGAAGTGGATGAACTCGGGAGCCCGGCGCGACGCCTGGAGGGCTGCGAGATAGAGGATGGTCCTGACGATCGGGCGACCGCCGCCGATGGACCGAGGACCTGAGCGCCGGCCGCTGTCGCGCGCGATGGGAGCGAGGCCGGCGAGTGCGGCAATGCTGCGCCGGTCGATCTGGCCAAGCTCGGGCAACTCGGCAATGAGGGTAGCGGCAACGATGGGACCAACGCCTGGCGCGGTCCGCAGCCGGCGATCGATGGCTGCCAACTCGGGGTTGGCAGCGACGAGTTTGGTCATGCGCGCGTCGATCTTTGCAATTCGGCGGTCGAGCAGAGCGATGACGCCGCGAATATCGGCGCGCGCCATTGGGTCCGCAGTCTGCTGGAGGCGGGTGGCCTCCTGCTTACGCATCTCGACAAGCTGGCGCCGGCGGGTCGCCTGTGCCTGGAGCGCGCGGCGTTCTGGCGGCAGCGGCTGGGTCGGAGCAGGCGTCAGACGGGCGCCCAGTTCGGTGAGCATCCGTGCATCGACCCTGTCGGTCTTGCCGATGACGCCCATCGCCTTGGCGAAGTCGCGTGCCTGCCGCGGGTTGATGCGACTGAAGCGGACTTGCGCGGATTCCAGCGCGTCACGCAGCTGGTGATCGTAGCCGCCGCTGGCCTCGAACACGACCCAGGCGCCCTCCTTGGCACAACGGGCCGCGAAGGAACGTGCTGCTGGCGGCGAGTTGTTGATCCGTATTGGGCCGTGGTTGGCATGGTGGATGTCGAGCCAATCCTTGGCGACGTCGACGCCGACGAATATCTGGTCTGTCACGATCCCTGCTCCTGTCCTGCGGGGTATGCGCGAGCATCCCCTGTCAACTGTTCAGGCTGACGATCAGTGGCGCGAACGGCTCCCAATCCGACAAGCGGGCACGGAGACCCGGGAGGCTCGCGGGATGCCGTCCGCAGGTGAAGTGTAAGCGGTTCGCGACAGACAGGAGGCTCTCGCCGGTGAGTTCGATGCGGTAGGCGTTGTGGACGAGGCGGTCGAGGATGGCGTCGGCGATGGTGGGATCGCCGATGATTTCGTACCAGCGCTCGA
>JAJZVE010000580.1 GCA_021845835.1 Pseudomonadota bacterium
GACCCGTTCATGCTGCACATCTTCGCGGTGCTGACCGAGAAAAAACGGACGCTGATAGTTGAGTGCCCAGTGCCGCACTGGCCCTTGCGTTTCCGCGACATTGACCGTGCCGGCTAACACTCCCACACTGCGCCGTGTAAACGGAGGGTGCGAAGCATGGTGCATCTGCATGGCAAGGTTGCCTGGGTCACAGGCGCGACCAGCGGCATCGGAGAGGCAACGGCGCTGACACTTGCCGCCGAGGGGGCCACGGTGGTGCTGACGGGCCGCCGCGTCGCCAACCTCGAAGATGTCGCGGGCCGCATCCGCCAGGCCGGCGGCACCGCCCATGTGCAGGCCGGCGATCTCGGCTCATCATCCGCCGTTCGCGGCATCGCCGACTGGATCGGCAGCGAACTCCAACGGCTCGACATACTGGTCAACAATGCCGGCATGAACATCACTGCCCGCGCCTGGCGCGACCTGCAGCCGGAGGGCCTGGATGAGGTCGTGCAGACCAATCTCTCCGGCGCTTTCTACTGCGCGATGGCCGCACTGCATCTGATGCGACCGCAGCGTGATGGCGTGCTGATCCACACCGCCTCGTTCGCCGGCCGCTACGTCAACCCGCGCGGCGGCCCTGCCTACACCGCCGCCAAGCACGCGGTCGTCGCAATGAGCCACAGCATCAACATGGAGGAATGCGTCAACGGCATCCGTTCCACCGCCGTCTGCCCTGGCGAGGTCGCAACCGCCATTCTCGACAAGCGCCCTGTCCCGGTTTCTTCCGAGGACCGGGCAAAGATGGTGCAGCCGCAGGATTGCGCTGACCTGATCCGTTACATCGCGTGCCTGCCGCCGCATGTCTGCATCAACGAAGTGCTGATCACGCCCACCTGGAACCGCACGTATGTCGCCGGTCTTCAGCGCAGGCTCTGATCCCAGGTCCCGAACAACACCGTTGTTCTTATCTCCGACACGATGAGGCGGGGAGACCCTCACGAATCCCCGCATTTTTTCGCGCGTTCCTCGACGATCCAGGCTTCCGCTACGTCATCCGCTCCGCGGCAACATCCATGTGACCGACGCTGCGGGTGAGATGCACCCAGCCGCCGAATGGATGGGAAAGGCGGGCCGGGCGCGCAAGTTGCGCGGCGCCCGGATCCCCGCGTTGCACGCCTGTAAGGTCGGCGTGGTGATGTGCGTTCACGCGAAGGCGATGCAGGAGCCGCGGTGCTTTGCCGTCAGCGATGTTGAGGCTTCGACCACCGCGGCGGTGAACCATTACGGCAAGCGATGGAGCATTTGGCGATGGCGTTGCTCGCCATGCCGGAGCACAGATCGATCCCGCTGATGACGCGCTTCGGCGAGACCGTCTCGGAATGCGTATTGTTCAGTAGCACTTTCTCAGTCGTCTGAAATGAGGGGATCAGTCGAGCTGTCAAACCGGCGTCATGGATGCGACGGCCATCTTGCAGGCTGCGGAGGCCACATTGGCCGCGCCGGCGCCATCAACAATTCCAGACGCGAGGCAAGCTGCGGCCTTGGCGAAGGACCAGGAGCCCAGCTCGGACCGCCCGGCGCAATGCCGCGCCATCCGCCGCCACCACGCGGCCCAGCAGCATGCCGTCCCACGCGCTCGCACCGGTCTCCGCCGGGGTTCCCGCCCAGGCGGTTCGCAGGGCGGATAACGCTGCCTCTGCGTCCGGGGCGACATGGATCAGCGTGGCCACCGCCGCACCGCCGCGCGCGGTCGCCGGACTGGCGAGCGTCGTCGCGGCGTCGCCGTCCAGTCGTATCGCGTCGTGCAGGATAAGCCGTCCGGCGCGGCGGATCCGGATCGTATCCCTGAAATGCAGCGTGCCAACCCGTTCGCCCATCGCGGCGCGGCCGAACACGAGACTCTCGATGCCGAGAAACCACGCATCCGCGGTCATGTCGATGCTCAGGCTGCGATCGAGCGCGGCGCCGTCGAACAGGATTGCCTCCTGAGGCAGCCATTCGGCGGCGGCATCCGCAGCAACGTCGATGCGGGTGCGAACACGCGCCGGCGCATCCTCATCGCGCGCGCGATAGAAGCGCTCGGCGGCCTGGGAGGCGAACGAAGCGCGGGCGCCTTGCCCGACCGCGAAACCCGCGTCCAGGGTATCGCCGCCGGCGATGCCGCCGGAACTGTTCAGCGTTACCGTCTCGAACCAATCGACAGGGCGCGGGAAGCGGGCTTTCAGGCAGCCTTCCTGGCGCAGATCGTCGAGCACGCTGGCGGCACCGCGGCGCTTCACCGCCACGCGCAGCACGCCGGTCGCGCGTTGCAGGTCAGACCGACAGGCGGCGACGGACCTCGTGCTCATTCAGTTCCTCGCGCGTGCCCGCCAGCACGATGTCGCCGCGGTCCATGACCGCGATGCGCTGTGCCAGCTCCTGCGCGAAGTCGAAATACTGCTCCACGAGCAGAATTGCCATCCCGCCGCGCGCGCGCAGCAGCGCGATGACGCGGCCGATGTCCTTGATGATCGACGGCTGGATGCCCTCGGTCGGCTCGTCCAGCACCAGCAGGCGCGGACGCATCACCAGCGCGCGCGCGATCGCAAGCTGCTGCTGCTGCCCGCCGGACAGATCGCCGCCGCGGCGGCGCAGCATCGACTGCAGCACCGGGAACAGCGCGAACACGTCCTCCGGCACGCGCCGCTGGCGCCGCGGCAGCACGGCGAAGCCGGTTTCCAGGTTCTCCCGCACCGTCAGCAACGGAAAGATGTCGCGCCCCTGCGGCACCCAGGCAATGCCGCGGCGCGCCCGCTCGTAAGGGGCGAGGCGGGTGATGTCGGCGCCGTCCCAGACGATTGCGCCGCTGCTGACCGGATGCGCGCCGGTGATCGCGCGCAGCAGGCTGGTCTTGCCCACGCCATTGCGGCCGAGCAGGCATGTCACCTCGCCGGCGGCGGCGGTCAGCGACACCTGGCGCAGCGCGATGGCGGCGCCGTAGTGCAGATTGACATCGCGCACTTCCAGCATCGCTCACCGCCCCAGATACACTTCGATCACGCGCGGATCGGCGCTGACATGGTCGATGCTGCCTTCCGAGAGGACTGAGCCTTCGTGCAGCACCGTCACCTTGACGCCGAGCGCGCGCACGAACGCCATGTCGTGCTCGACGACGACGACGCTGCGCGTACGGTTGATCTCGCGCAGCAGTTCCGCCGTCTGCTCGGTTTCCGCATCGGTCATGCCGGCAACCGGCTCATCGACCAGCAGCAGTTGCGGTTCCTGCGCCAGCAGCATGCCGATCTCCAGCCATTGCTTCTGCCCGTGCGACAGATCGCCGGCGCGGCGGTGGCGATGTTCGGTAAGGCGGATCGTGGCCAGGATCGCCTCGATGTGCTCGCGCTCTTCGGCCGTCTGGCGCGCCCACAGCGTGAAGCGCGGCCGGCGGTCGCCGGCCAACGCGAGCAGCAGATTGTCCCACACCGTATGCGGCTCGAACACCGTCGGCTTCTGGAACTTCCGGCCGATGCCGAGCGCGGCGATCGCCGGCTCGTCCAGGCGCGTCAGGTCGGTGTCGGCGCCGAACACGACCTGACCCGCATCCGGGCGCGTCTTGCCGGTGATCACGTCCATCATCGTGGTCTTGCCGGCACCGTTGGGGCCGATCACGGCGCGCATCTCGCCATGCTCCAATATCAGCGACAGGGCGTTCAGCGCACGGAACCCGTCGAAGCTGACGGTGACGCCGTCGAGATAGAGCAGCGTGGCGCGATGCGTCATTCCGCAGGCTCCGGCGCCGGCGCGATGGGGGCGGCGCGCAGCCGGCGGCGCGCGAGGCCGAGCAGACCGCCGGGCAGCAACAGCGTGACCAGGATGAACAGCGCGCCGAGCGCGAACAGCCACAATTCGGGCAGCGCGGCGGTGAACACGGTCTTGCCGAGATTGACCAGCACCGCGCCCAGCACCGCGCCGACCAGCGTGCCGCGCCCGCCGACCGCGACCCAGATCACTGCCTCGATCGAGTTGGCCGGCGA
>JAJZVE010000581.1 GCA_021845835.1 Pseudomonadota bacterium
GCACCGAGGACGGCGACCCCTCCCTGGTCGGGCCGTTGCTTGATCAGATCGATGCGCCGATCACCACGGTCCTGGCCGATGGGGCCTATGACGGCGATCCCATCTATGTGGATCGGCGCCCAGTTCCGGCCACTCGTCCTCAGCGATATCAACGACTTCCAGCGCCGATCGGCGTCCAACCACCACGCCGATCCACAGTCCAACCGAGCCTGCGCGCCCGCAGGGGGCGCGCAAACTCTGATTCGTTCTGCGGATTCTTGTAATTCGAAGGTTTCCGAAATCCGCCGAACTGTGGGAGGATTTCGAAAACCTGGTTAGCGGGAGAGTGACATGACCAGAATTGCGGCACTGCGTTTCGTCGGCGCGCTGACGCTGGCCGCCGCGACCGTCGCTTCGGCCACCCCTGCCAGTGCCTGGGACCGCTGGCATCACGACGGCGGTTGGGGCGGCGGACGCGACTGGGGGGGCGAGGGCGGTTGGGGCGGCGATGGTGGCTGCGGCGGCTGCGGTATCGCCGGCGCGCTGCTTGGGCTTGGTGTTGGGGCCGCGGTGGGCACGGCCATATCCGGCGGGGCACCACCACCGGTCTATTCCGCGCCGTCCCCTGTTTATGCGCCACCGGCTTACACATCCCCGCCGGGGGTCTATTACCCGCCGCCGCAGGTCGCCTATCCGCCGCCCGCCGTATATTACGGCGACGACGACTGATCCGCCTGCTTCTGCCACTGCCAATAGAATGGGACCCATGTCATGCGATCCACGTTTCCCTTCATCGCGCCGGTTGCGCTTGCGCTGACCTTGGTTTGTTCGTCGGGTGTCTATGCCCAGTCCGCCGCGCCGGACGACCATCAGGCCAAGGTGGAGCACCGCATCCGCGACATATATGCGACGCTGCACATTACCAAGGCGCAAGATGCCGAATGGAATGCCTTTGCCCAGGTGATGCTGGACAACGCGCAGGCGATGGAGATGGCGGTGCAGCAGCATGGCGGCGATCGCGGCAAGCTGAGCGCTCCGCAGATTCTCGACAATTACGCTGCCATCAGTGCTCAACATGCGCAGAACGTCGAACGGCTCTCGGCCGCGCTGGGCGTGCTCTACGCCAGTCTCTCGCCCAAGCAGCAGCGCGCAGCGGACGAGATGTTCCGCAAGCCCGCCCGCAAGACGGCGGAAGAGCACAAGCCCTGACGCCGCCTTTGAGGCCGCGTACGCAGGCGTCAAAGGCGTCGATTTTCTTGGGGCGCCGGACCTTGACGCGACTTTCGTAAAAATGCGGGTCGCCGTCGAAGCGGCGGCGCGGGGCGCGCGGCCGGTGGTCCGGTCCGGTCCGGCCCGCCGCCGGTATGACTCGCGCGGCGGGGCGCGATTTGCTATATTTGCACTAGGCTGAACTTCCCATTGTACCGATACGCAAGCTGTTGATTTTACGGCACAAACATCTCCTTAGCCGCCGAAATGTAGCCATGTAAATGACAAAATTACCCTTGCATGGGCCAGGGTACATGGCATCATCTATGCCATGTACATCGAATCCGTCCCCAACCGCACATCGCCGCCCGCCATCCTGTTGCGGGAGTCCTTCCGTGAAGACGGCAAGGTCAAGAAGCGGACGCTGGCCAATCTGACCGACTGGCCGACCGAGCTGGTCGAGGGGCTGCGGGCGCTGCTCAAGGGCGGCAAGGTGGTGTCGGCGGAAGGCGGCGGCATTTCGATCCGGCGGTCGCTGCCGCACGGCCATGTCGCGGCGGCGCTGGGGACGCTGCGGGCGATCGGCCTGGATCGCCTGCTGGGGCCGGCCGGCCACCGTTGCCGCGACCTGGTGGTGGCGATGGTGGCGAGCCGGCTGGTCGGCCCGGCCTCGAAGCTGGCGACGGCGCGCGCGCTTGATCCGGCGACGGCGACCTCCAGCCTGGGCGAGCTGCTGGGGCTTGGGCCCGTCGACGAGGACGAGCTCTACACCGCGCTGGACTGGCTGGGCGAGCGTCAGCCGGCGATCGAGCAGGCGCTGGCGCGGCGGCACCTCAAGGATGGCGTCCTGGTGCTCTACGACGTGTCGTCGAGCTATGTCGAGGGCCGCTGCTGCGAGCTGGCCCGGCTGGGCTACTCGCGCGACGGCAAGAAGGGCAAGTTGCAGATCGTCTATGGCCTGCTCTGCGCTGCCGATGGCTGCCCGGTGGCGGTCGAGGTATTCGAGGGCAATACCGCCGACCCGATGACGCTGGGCGCTCAGATCGCCAAGATCAAGGAGCGTTTCGGCCTGTCGCGGGTGGTTCTGGTGGGCGACCGCGGCATGATCACCCAAGCCCGCCTCGACGAGGAGATCCGCCCGGCCGGCTTGGATTGGATCACCGCGCTCAGAAGCTCGGCGATCCGGGAACTACTCGACGGCGGCGCTTTTCAGCTCGACCTGTTCGACCAGCGCGACATGGCGGCCATCACCTCGCCCGACTATCCCGGCGAGCAGCTGATGGTCTGCCGCAATCCCGAGCTTGCCCGCCGCCGGGCCCACAAGCGCGAGGACCTGCTGGCGGCCACCGAGCGCGATCTCGCGGCCATCCGCTACCGCGTCCAGCGCGCCCGCGCTCCCTTGCAGGGCAAGGCGGAAATCGGCCTCAAGGTCGGCGAGGTGCTCCACCGCCACAAGATGGCCAAGCATTTCGAGCTGGCCATCGGCGACGCCAGCTTCAGCTTCCGCCGCAAGGCCGAGGCCATCGCCGCCGAAGCCGCCCTCGACGGCCTCTATGTCGTGCGCACCAACCTGCCCGCCGAGGTGATGGGCGATGGCGAGGCGGTCACCGCCTATAAAAGCTTGAGCCGGGTCGAGCGCGCCTTCCGCTCGATCAAGACGGTCGACCTCGAGATCCGGCCGATCTTCCACTGGGCCTCGCCCAGGGTGAAGGCCCACGTCTTCCTGTGCATGCTGGCCTACCACGTCGAGCATCACATGCGCGCCCGGCTGGCCCCGATGCTCTACGACGACACCGACCGCGAAGCCGCCGCCCGCATGCGCAACAGCGCCGTCGCCAAGGCAAGCCGCTCACCCAGCGCCATCGCCAAGGAAACCACCGGCCGCACCGAAGACGGCCTGCCGGTCCACAGCTTCCAGAGCCTGCTCGGCGACCTGGCGACCTATTGCCGCATCCAGGCCACCACGCCGCTCAACGAAAACTACGTCTTCACCCTCACCTCAAGGCCGACACCAACCCAGAAGCGCGCCTTCGAACTCCTCGGCATCACGCCGGATTGTACCCAGTAAAGCCCCCCTCGCCCGATGCGAAATCGTGCGATATCAATGGGGTGCATCTTCTGAAAGAGGGAAGTTCAGCCTAGGCAGCCGGCTCCACCCCTCAGCCGGCCGCTCCTAGGCCCTCGTCAGCGACAGGCGGACTTTGATCCGCAGCGATGGACGCGGAGCACCAGGAGAAAGCGCATTTGACTCATGCTCTTTCCTCCTTGACGGCGGACCGGGCCCCCCCGGCCCGCCGTCATCATTGTGCGCCCAGCATGGGCGCGTTCTTGCGGGTGCAAGTCCCGCCGTAAGCTGGTCACAGTGAACGAAGTGAAGCGCAACTGCGGAAGGGCGACCGACCGTGGGGAGGAAGCGTGGATCGAAGCTGCGGGCCGATGGACAAGAACCGGATATGAGGCGCTGCCGACCAGGGCGAGCGGGCAATGGACCGCGAAGCTCTTGTGACCAAGGGGAAGCGGCGTAAATCCGGCGGTCGCGCAGTGAAGGAGTGCGTTCTTACCTGGGGAGATCCCGCCTCATGCCTGAAAGGGTGACGGCGTCGAGCCGGAGCGGGAAGTCAGCAGAGGGGCTTTGTTGCATAAACGAGAATTTGGCGGAGTTCGGCCATTTTCGTCGCCTTCAGGCGACCTTTCGGGAGACTGGCATACCGAGGCCGGTCATGCGGTTGATGACCTTGCCGGCGACCCTGGCCTCAACCTTTTGTGCAGGCAGAGTCCGGGCTCGAAGCGTCCGGCCAATGATGACC
>JAJZVE010000582.1 GCA_021845835.1 Pseudomonadota bacterium
TTGACACTCTGCAGGGCTGTTCCATAGTGGCGCACCGTGTCCCGGCAATTGATGGCAGTCATACGCCGGCGAGACGCAAAATCGCCCTGGGGAGGACCGTGTCGTGACATCAGACGAGAACAACCCACAGTCGGGAACCGCGATCAGCCGCCGCGACGTACTCAAGAGCACCGCCGGGATCGGCGCCGCCGCGGCGCTAGGGGCGGGAGGGGCGCTGACCACCTTTGCCCAGCCGGCTGCCGCCGCGTCGGACGAGGCCCTGCGCAAGGCGCTGCTGAAATATCCTGGCGTCGGCAACGGCACGCCCGGCGATGCCGAGTGGCAGAAGGTCGGCGAGATGTGTCTCGGCGCCACCAAGGCGAGCGTGAAGCCGGGCGAATTCAAGGGTGTTGAGCTCACCTTCATGGGGCTGAACAACCAGAACCTGCACAACTTCCTGTTCCGCGGCTTTCTCAAGCCGTGGGAAGCCTATACCGGCGCCAAGATCACCTGGATCGACCTCGCGCAGGCCGACTACAACCCGCGCCTGCAGCAGGCGATCGCCACCGGCACCGTCGATTTCGACATCCTGGAGATGGGCGCGCCGTTCGAGGGCGATGTGTGCGGCAAGGGCCTTGCGTCCGCCATGCCGGACTGGGTGGCCAAGCAGATCGATGTCGATGACCTGGTGAACTACCTGAAGCCGCCGGTCGGCACCTGGGACGGCAAGCGCTACCGCGTCACCATCGACGGCGACTGCCACACCATCAATTTCCGCACCGACGTGTTCTCCGATGCCGACCTCGCCAAGGCGTGGAAGGCCGAAGGCCACAAGGGCGAATGGGGCGTGCCGAAGACCTGGCAGAAGGTGAACGAGGTCACGAAGTTCCTCAAGGGCAAGAAGTTCAAGGGCAAGCCGGTGTACGGCTACCTCGACGCCCCGAAGCCATGGGGCGGCTTCTGCTTCTATTTCGTCGAGGATCGCGCCACCGGCTACGTGAAGATGCCGGGCGACAAGATCTGGCTGTTCGAGCCCGATACGATGAAGCCGCTGGTCAACAATCCCGGCTGGGTTCGGGCGATCCAGGACATCGTGGACTCGTTGCCCTACGAGCCGGCCGACCAGCTCAACGCCGATCCCGGCACGACCGCGTTCCAGCAGTTCCTGGCCGGCACCGGATCGATGCTGGCGTGGTGGGGCGATATCGGCCAGATGGCGAACACGTCCGACAGCTCGGTTGTCGGCAACGTCATCGGCTTCGACATCCTCCCCGGCTCGGAGGAGCTGTACAACCGCAAGACCGGCAAGTGGGAAAAGCCGGCCGGCGGCGTCAACTACGCGCCGAACATGGCCTATCTCGGCTGGGGTATCTACGTGATGAAGCGCGTGGATTCCGACAGCAAGAAGCACAGGGCGGCCTGGAGTGCCGCGGCGCATCTCGGCGGCAAGGACCTGTCGCTGTGGACGGTGATGTATCCGTCCGGGTTCCAGGTGCACCGGCAGAGTCATTTCCACATCGACGAATGGCTCGCCGCCGGCTACCAGAAGGACTACATCACGTCCTACCTCAACTCGCAGAAGAATTCCTACAACCACCCGAACTACACGATCGAGCCACGCATTCCCGGCATCTTCCAGTACTACAGCGTGGCCGAGGATGAGCTGACCAAGGTATTCGCCCGCAAGATCAGCGCCCAACAAGGTGCCGATAACATCGTGGCGGCGTGGGAGAAGCTGACCGACAAGATCGGGCGGCAGAAGCAGATCGCGCTCTACAAGCAGGCGCTCGGCCTGTAGGCGCCCACGCTGCCGACGGCGGCCTCCGTTGGCTCGGCTGGTGGTGAAATCCCTTGCCACCAGCCGAACTCTTTTCCATGCACGTGCCTGAACGGTTGAACGTCAGATGCCATCCGGCTCCGCCTCTTCGCTGACCGCCGACATCGCCGCGCGCAGGGTACCGCGTGCCGGGCTCGGACGGGCACTGATCCTGATCGCGTCGCTGTGCCTGGCGGTGCTGTGCGTCGCGCAGGGACTGTGGAATCTGCGCGGCGTGGGCTTTGGCTTCGCCGACTGGCGGTCGGTGGCCTATGCGTATCTGCTCTGGGCGGTCGCGCTCGGCGTCGGGCTGGTGCTGAGCCGGGGAGAGCGCGGATACCGCGCCCTGTTCCTGCTGCCGGCGCTGCTGTTCACCATCGCCATGGTGATCTTTCCCACCTTCTTCGGCCTCTACATCGCCTCGACCGACTGGAACCTCAGCTCGCTGACCGGCGTGCACTCCAACGTGCTGGGGAATTTCGCCACGTTGTTCCACGATGCGTTCTTCTGGAACGCGCTCGGCAACATGGTCTGGTACGTGTCGTCGGTGCTGGTGCAGTATGCGATCGCGTTCGGGCTGGCGCTGCTGCTGCACGCCGACATACGCGGGCGCAAGTTCTTCCGCGTGGTGTTCCTGCTGCCGTTCATGCTCAGCCCCGTCGCGGTCAGCTGGATGATCGGCAAGTCGATCATGGAATACCGCTTCGGCCCGGCGGCGACGCTGGCACGCTTCCTGGGATGGGACACGCCCGCCTTCTTCGCGACGCCGTGGGTGGCGCGGGCAAGCATCATCGCGATGGATTCCTGGGTGTGGATTCCCTTCGTGATGATCCTGCTGCTGGCCGGCCTGCAGGCACTGCCGCAGGAGGTGGCGGAATCCGCCAAGGTGGACGGCGCCAATCCGTGGCAGGCGTTCTGGAAGATCACCTTTCCGCTGATGCTGCCGGTCAGCGTCACCGCGGTGATCCTGCGCATCATCTTCGAGCTGAAGCTGGCCGATATCGTCATCAATGTCACCGCCGGCGGACCGGGCGGAGCGACCGACACGGTATCCAGCTTCATCTATCGCGAGTACCGCGACCGTTCCAGCGTTGGCTACGGCACCATGCTGGCCGAGTTCTACCTCGTTCTCATCATCGTCTTCGTCAGCATCCTGCTCGCGGTCGCGAGCCGTTGGATGCGGCGCGTGACATAGGCGGCGCCATGTCCCCGCAGGATGCCAGAACCATCGCCTCCGTCCCGCCCCCGCGGCCGCGCCCAGCCCCACGGCACAGTGCCGGGCGCCGCGCGCGGCGGCTGCTCGGCCGCGTGCTGATCTATGCGGCGCTGCTGCTGTGGGCCTTCATCTGCCTGTTCCCGATCTATTGGACGGTGACGACGTCGTTCAAGGTGGCGGTGGATGTCACGCAGGGGCATCTGGTGCCGTGGGTGGATTTCGTGCCGAAATGGCGCGGCTGGCGCGCGCTGGGCCTGTCGCCGCAGACGATCGTGCTGAGCTCGCCCTCGCGCGACGAATTCCTGCTGCGCTTCGCCAACAGCGTCATCGCCTCGGCCGGCGCCGCCGCGCTCGCGGTCGGCATCGGCGCGCCGGCCGCCTATGGGCTGGCGCGCTTCGAGTACAAGTTCGGCCCCTGGCGGAACAAGGACATCTCGTTCTTCTTCCTGTCGCAGTTGATCCTGCCGCCGGTGGTGCTCGCGCTGCCGTTCCTGATCCTCTACAAGGAGCTGGCGCTGCTCGACACGAAGCTCGGGCTGGTCATGGTCTATACACTGATGGTCCTGCCGATCGTGATCTGGATCATGCGTGACCAGTTCATGGCGATCCCGTTCGAGCTGGAACAGGCGGCCTATGTCGATGGTGCGACCACCTGGGGCGCGTTCCTGCGCATCGTGCTGCCGATCGCGCTGCCGGGCATGGCGGCGGCGTTCATCCTCTCCGTCATCCTGTGCTGGAACGAGTATTTCTTCGCCTCGCTGCTGACCAGCACGGATGCGAAGACCCTGCCGGTGATGGTGGCGAGCCAGACCGGATCGCAGGGCATCGACTGGTGGACGATGGCGGCATTGTCCACCGCCGCGATCGCGCCTCTGGTCCTGATCGGGATCTTCCTGGAGCGGTATATCGTCAAGGGCCTGACCGCCGGCGCGATCAAGTAGCGCGCGCCAGCGACGGTGCTCTGCGTGCGCTA
>JAJZVE010000583.1 GCA_021845835.1 Pseudomonadota bacterium
AACGCGCGCCTGCATGGCGGCGATCGCGTCCGGATAGGGCGTGAGCCATTCGGCGCGCCGCCATTCAACCGGTGAATCGACGTCGCCGAAACGGTTTCCGAGGTCGCGCTGGACTGTGGCTTGCATCGCCGTATTGTCTAGGACCGCGCTGCGGCGCGAACAACGGAGGGATGGATGCACAGCAGGCGAGACCTCATGCGGGCGGCGTTGGCCGCGCCGCTGGCGGCGGGCGTGGCCCCGGCGCTTGTCAAAGGGGGATTGATCGGCTCGGCGCGCGCCGCCGGCCCGTACAAGGTCGGTTTCATGTATGTCGGGCCGGTCGAGGAAGCCGGCTACACGTTCCAGCACGATCTCGGACGCCGCGCCGTGGACGCGAAGTTCGGCGCCAAGGTCAAGACGACCTATGTCGAGAACGTGCCCGAAGGCGCGGACGCCGAGCGCGTGGTGCGCAAGCTGGCGCAGAGCAACGAACTGGTGTTCACCACGTCGTTCGGCTTCATGAACCCGACGGTGAAGGTCGCCAAGGAGTTCCCGAAGGTCAAGTTCGAGCATGCCACCGGCTACAAGCGGGCGGCCAACCTCGCGACCTATTCGGGGCGGTTCTACGAAGGCCGCTTCCTGGCCGGCGTGATCGCCGGGCGCATGACAAAAAGCAATGTCCTCGGCTTCGTCGGCGCCTTCCCGATCCCGGAGGTGGTGCAGAACATCAACGCCTACGCCATCGGCGCGCGCATGGTGAACCCGAAGGCGGTGGTCAAGGTGGTGTGGGTGAGCACCTGGTACGATCCTGGCAAGGAACGTGCCGCCGCCGACACGCTGATGAGCCAGGGTGCGGACGTGCTGGTGACGCACACCGACAGCGCCGCGGTGCAGGAAGCCGGCGAGCAGCGCGGCATCTGGACCATCGGCTACGACAGCGACATGGGCCGCTACGGACCGAAGACCTGCCTGACCTCCGTCGTCAGCGACTGGGCCGGCTACTACGTCCAGGAAGTCGAGGCCGGCATGAACGGCACCTGGAAGTCGCACGACACCTGGGGCGGGCTGAAGAGCGGCATGGTGCGCATGGCGCCGTTCAACAAGGCGCTGCCGCAGCCGGTGGCCGACGAGGTGACGGCGCGGCAGGCCGACATCGAAGCGGGCAAGCTGGCGCCGTTCCAGGGGCCGCTGAAGGACCAGGCGGGGGCAACGAAAGTAGCCGCCGGCGCCCGCATGGCCGATCCGGAGATCCTCGGCATGAACTGGCTGGCCGAGGGTGTCGAAGGCAAGCTGGGCTAGCCCTCACCCGGCGCCTCCGCTCGCCACGCTCTCCCGCACAGCGGGAGAGCGTGGTGGCGCTTGTCTCAGGTCTCGTCCGGCCAGAACGTGTCCGCGAGAAGCTGTTCGATCGCCCACGGGCAGGCGGCCGGGAAGGCCGCTTCCGACACCCCGGTTTCTCATGCGGCACCGATCAGCGCCAGTCGGAATGCCTCGCCGATTGCCGCCGGCAGATGCGCCTTCAGGCTCGGATTGTCGCCGAGATGGGCGGTGAGGCGCAGGCGCTGCTCCTTCACGCTCAACCGCCAGCCATTGCCGCGCAGCGTCGGCTGTGCCTGCCATTTCAGCAGGTCCAGCAGCAGCACGGCGAGCCGGTTCACCAGTTCGCGCCGCTCGCTGCGTTCCATGCTCCCGATTTCCTCGGCGATATGCGCGATGTCCGCATGCGCCAGATCGCCGACGCGCAGCAGCATGGCCTGCTGCTCCGCCCAGGCGTGGAAGTCCGCTTCGTACAGGTTTGCCCCGCTCATATCGACGCCATGGCACGCCGCTCCGCCGGTTGCGGCGGCACCGGGGAGGGGTCTAGCGTCAGTGGATCGCCACCACGAGGACGCCGTGCCTGCGCATCATCATCTCCGCGCCTCGCCCGGGACCTGCCATTGGGGCTTCTTCGATGCGACGCTGCCGCCGGTGCTGCGCATCGCCGACGGCGATCGCGTGACCGTCGAGACGGTCAGCGGTGCGCCGGATGATCTGCCGCCGCCCGGCTTTCATGTGCCGCCGGAACTGCAGGCGATCCATGCCGCGCTCGGCGGTCCGACGCTGGGGCCGCACATCCTGACCGGCCCGATCGCGGTCGCCGGCGCGGCCCCCGGCGACGTGCTGCAGATCGAGATCGAGGCGGTCGCGCCGCGCCAGGACTGGGGCTACAACAAGCACCGGCCGCTGTTCGGCACGCTGCCGGACGATTTCCCGACCTCGCACGCGATGACGATACCGCTCGACACGGCGCGCAACGTTGCCCGCATGCCGTGGGGGCTGGAGATTCCGCTGGCGCCGTTCTTCGGCGTGATGGGTGTGGCGCCGCCGCCGGAATGGCGACGCCTGACCTCGGTGGTGCCGCGCGTCTTCGGCGGCAACATCGACGACCGCGAACTGATCGCCGGCACCACGCTCTATTTGCCGGTGTTCGTCGCGGGGGCGCTGTTCTCCTGCGGCGACGGGCACGGCGCGCAGGGCGACGGCGAGGTGAACCTCACCGCGATCGAAACCGCCTTGCGCGGTACGTTCCGCTTCATCGTGCGCAAGGATATGCGGCTGGATGCGCCGCTGGCGGAGACGCCGACGCATCTGATCACACACGGCTTCGACCCCGACCTGGACCGCTGCGCCGAACACGCGCTGCGCCGCATGATCGCCGAGATCGTCGCGCGCACCGGGATTTCGCGCGACCACGCCTATGCGCTGGTCAGCATCGCCGGCGACCTGCACGTCACGCAACTGGTCAACCAGCACAAGGGCGTGCATTGCATGGTGGCGAAGCAACTGCTGGTCAGCGCCGGGGCGGCGGCAGCTCCCCGTCCGGCTGGTTGACGAACAGCAGCACCGTGAGCGCGGAGATGTAGAAGCGGAACGCGGCCTGCTGGCCGTTCCAGATCTGCGATTGCCACATCGCAAACCACTCCCCGCCCACCACCATGAATCCCGTGAACCACAGCAGGAACGCCAGCACCGCGCCGATCACGGTGAACCGCTTGGCGCGCGCGAAGCTCGCCGCATCGGCGCGCAGCGCGCGCAGCAGCGCCACCGCCCCGGCCGCGAAAGCGAGACAGGTCAGCGCCTCGCCGGCGATGATGCCGATATAGGCGGCGTGCCACAGCGCCGGTGCCATGATGGCGCGGCGGCGCAGCGCGTTGTCCGGGAACGTCGTGTCCATGCTGAGCACGTGCCGGACGAACGCGAAGTTGGTGCCGTAGTCGGTGACGTTGTCGAATGTGACGACGCCCGCGAAGGCGGCGAGCGAGGCGACCATCAGCACCTTGCCGATGCGCGCGGCGATCATGCCGCGCCGCGTTCCGTCATCCGCGCCGCCATCCGCACCGCGGCGCGCAGGCTGGCGTCGCTGGCGCGCCCGGTGCCGGCGATGTCGAAGGCGGTGCCGTGATCGGGGCTGGTGCGCACGAACGGCAGGCCGAGCGTCACGTTCACGCCCTGATCGAGCCCCAGGTACTTCACCGGGATCAGGCCCTGGTCGTGATACTGCGCCACCACGACGTCGAATGCGCCGGTGCGCGCGCGTGCGAACACGGTGTCGCCCGGCCACGGGCCGGAGGCGTCGATGCCCTCTGCCCGCGCCGCCGCAACCGCAGGCGCGATGACGGCGCGGTCCTCGGCGCCGAACAGCCCGTCCTCGCCGGCATGCGGGTTGAGGCCGGCGACCGCGACGCGCGGCCGGGCGATGCCGAAGCGCCGCGCCGCCGCCGCCGCCAGCCGGATCGCGCGCAGCTCCGCCGCCGGCGTCACCAGCCGGATCGCCTCGGCCAGCGGCACATGGATGCTGACCAGCACCACCCGCAGTTCGTCGTTCGCCAGCATCATCGCGAACTCGGACACGCCGGCGCGGGCGGCAAGCAGCTCGGTATGGCCGGGAAAGCCGATCCCGGCCGCGTGCCACGCCGCCTTGCTGATCGGCGCCGTCACCAGCGCGGCGATGCGGCCCGCCATC
>JAJZVE010000584.1 GCA_021845835.1 Pseudomonadota bacterium
CGCCGGGGCGACGATGATGTTCGAGCTGCTCTCTGCGATCGCGGCAGGCTGAAGCAGGTTGTCACCATGGTGCGTTAAGGTGACGCTTCAATACCGTCATCGTTGGGATTAGATCTGGGGCATAGTTATCCATCCAGTGGTCGGTGAAGGATCGTGATTGACAGCCCCTGCGGGGCGCCGCGTCTGCTCGGCATGGCGGGGCTGGCCTAGCTGTTCGGCCTGCGGCACGCGATGGACACGGACCATATCGCGGCGATCGACAATGCGGTGCGGCGGCTGGCCGGGCGCGGCCGGGCCGCGAGCCTCGCCGGGCTGTTCTTCTCGCTCGAGCATTCGTGAGCATGTCAACGTGGGCGAGACGTGGGTCGATGGTCGCACGCGAGGCGAAGGTTGAGGCGTATACCACAAGATGTTGATTGCTGTCCCGCGCCCGCATTCACAAAGGCACCTCAGAAATATTCGAAGCGCTCCGCGAAAGCCGACGTGATCTGCGCGCAGAAGCGGGACGCAGCAACCGGCAAAATCCGGCCCTTCAATTGGCCGATATAGACGTTTCCGTCAGGAAGATCCCGGGGATCAAGCGGCCGACGCACAAGACTCGGCGTGTCATACGGCGGCAGACCGAGGGGGATCTGGAAGGTAACGATCCTCTCTTCCAAAGCATGGCGGCACAGGAATTCGAAACTGTCCGATTCGACGACCGGCGCCAGTCTGAGTGAGCTTCGCCGGGTCGCGTTCTCCAGAAGCTGCCTGACCCCGTATGGTGCGGTTGGCAGGGCAATCGGAAATGCCAGGCACTCCCGCAGCCGCAGTGTCGGCTTTGCCGCAAGCGGATGTTCTGGATGGAGGACGACCTGGATCCGCTGGCGCACTCCCAGCAGAAGTTCGAGATCCGACACACGAACCGGCTCAAACACAATTGCAATATCCGCTTCGTGAGAAACAAGCGCCTGCTCGGCCTCGTCACGATCCCGGACGTGGACACTGAAGGTCACGCCGGGATGCGCGCGGCGGTAGATCGATATCTGTTCCGGCAGGAAAAATGGCAGTAGCGCCTGACTGCAGGCGATCGAGACATGGCCTCGCCGTTCGCCGGAAAGGTCGGCGATCAGGCCCTTTACCCGCTCCATGTCGCCCAGTTGCTCGCGGATATGCTGAAGCAGGATCTCCCCGGCCGCCGATAGCCTGACGCCTCGCGGCAGACGTTCAAAGATCGGCACGCCCAGTTCGGCCTCCATCCCGAGGATGCGGCGGTTGAGTGCCGTGGAATTGATGGACAGACTCTCCGCCGCCCGTCGGATGGAACCGGATTTCGCGACGACCTCGATGTAACGCAGCGACGTCAGGTGGCGCATCAGACGGCTCCATAAAGTGATGCAATTTTCGCAGCATTTTGATGACTATTTAACAGTATCCGGCAGCACCGACCAGCGTCATCGTGCCGGGACTGTCGGGGCGAGTGCATTCTCCATCCCGTCAGGCCTCCGATTTCGGCCAAATCCGTTAAATTTGAGAGACACCACGATGACGCATGACGAACACACGACCGGACAAGTTTCCGTCCATGAGGGGCTTGGCACGTTCAGGCTGGCGATGGTGTGGGCCGGGTTTCCCTTCATCCTCGCGATAACGATCACTGGATCGGTATTCGCAATCAAATCGAGTGTACCGACTGCAACGGCGGCCATCCTGCTCGGCAGCCTTCTGATGTTCGTCTATGTAGGTCTGCTCGGGGAAATCGGCTGGCGAGAACGGCGCTCGTTCTCGCAGATTGCCCAGACGGTGTTCGGCGATGTCGGATATTTGTTCGTCGCCGGCCTTCTTTCTGTCCTCGTGCTCGGTTGGTTCACCATCAACACGGCGATGCCTGCGGAGATATTCGCAGCCTCGTTCGGTGTTCCCTATTGGCCGATCGCAACTGTCCTCGGGATCGTGTTTGTCGGAGTGACCGCGCGGGGAATCGTCGGCATGAACATGATCTCCAATCTGTCCGTGCCGCTCTTTGGCGTACTGATCTTTCTGGCCTTCGGTATGCTCTTGGGCCACAAGGCAAACTTCGCTCACGCCGGTCATGCTGGGATCGGCAATCACGCACTGACATTCCAGGAAATCCTTGCCGGCGTGCTCGCGTCATTCGCCGATAGCGGGACGCTTGCCCCGGATTTCAACCGCTGGGCCAGCAGCCGCCGCGCGTCATGGCTGTCGGTCTTCGCGGCCTTCCCGCTCGGCTTCGGCATCGCGATGCTGGCGGGCGTCGCCTTCACCTCCATGCTCGCCGCACACGGCCTCAAAACCGCGGATCCATTCCAATCGGCCAATCCGGTCGGATATCTCGTCAGCCTCGGCGGAGCCTTCACCATCGTCGCGGTGCTGGTGGCCATCGTCAACCAGGGTTCAAATGCCACGCATTGCCTCTACAACAGCACGCTCGGGTTTTCGAAGCTGTTCGGGCGGCGATATATCGTGACCACGGCCGTCGCCGGAGCGATCGGCATCGTCATCGCTGCCACCGGAGTCTGGGCGTTTCTTCTCGACTGGCTGGAGATCATCGGCATTCTGGTGCCGCCGATCGGTGCGGTGGTGATCGTCTCCCATTTCACCGGCTACCTGTCCCGGCGCCACGCGGGTGAATTGACGGGCCCCGCAATCGCGCCTTGGACGGCGCTGGCCGTGGGATGGGCTGGTGGCCTCATGGTCAACTACAGCACTGCCAGCCATAACCTTCCTGTTCCGATCGTATCTTTCCTCGCCGCCGGCGCGACGATGACGGCGCTGGCTTTGCTCCGCAGCCCGGTCCCGGCAATCGCCAACCCCGGACTTGTAATCGAGGAGGAATGATGGACAAGCTGGAGAACAAGTCGACCATGTCGCGGAGTTTCAGTGTCGCGGCCACGCCTTACAACTGGCCTTACGACGGCAAGGCGTATCCCGAGCACACCGCCCTAGTCGTGATCGACATGCAGCATGATTTCTGCGGGGTCGGCGGCTATGTCGATGCGATGGGCTATGACATCGGGCTGACCCGCGCGACAATTGATCCCATCGCGAAAACATTGGCCACGGTTCGCTCCGTTCCGGGGATGACGGTGATCCATACCCGCGAGGGGCACCGGCCGGAACTGGTCGACCTGCCGGCAAACAAGCGCTGGCGCAGCCATTCGATCGGGGCTGGGATCGGTGACCGTGGCCCCTGCGGCCGGGTGCTTGTGCGCGGAGAACCGGGATGGGAGATCATACCGGAACTCGCTCCGGTCGCAGGCGAGATCGTTATCGATAAACCCGGAAAAGGCAGTTTCTACGCCACCGATCTCGAATTGATCCTGCACACGCTTGGTATCACTCATCTGATCCTTACGGGCATCACCACGGATGTCTGCGTTCATACGACGATGCGCGAGGCAAACGACCGCGGCCTCGAATGCTTGCTGCTGACCGATTGCACGGCTGCGACCCGGGAGAGCAACAAGCAGGCTGCGATCGAAATGATCCACATGCAGGGCGGTGTCTTCGGTGCGACCTGCACGTCGTCCGTGTTCTGTGACGCCCTCGGGAATGGCACCATCCGGTCTGCGGCATGAGTCCCGATCTGCTCGATATCGCGACGCTGCGGGCGGGGTTCGCTGCCGGGGCGTTCACGCCGGGGGATGTGGTGGACGCGGTCTATGACCGGATCGAGGCGTATCGCGATCCGACGGTGTTCATCGCGCTGCGGCCGCGCGCGGCGGCGCGGGACGAGGCGATGGCGGCGGACCCGTCGCTGCCGCTCGCCGGGCTGCCCTTCGCGGTGAAGGACAATATCGACGTCGCCAGGATGCCGACCACGGCGGGATGCCCGGACTTCGCCTACATGCCGGCGCGGGACGCGGCGGTGGTCGCGCGGCTGCGGGCGGCGGGGGCGGTGCCGATCGGCAAGACCAATCTCGACCAGTTCGCGACCGGGCTGAACGGCACGCGCTCGC
>JAJZVE010000585.1 GCA_021845835.1 Pseudomonadota bacterium
TCCGATCTTCTTGCCGGCATCCTCGGCGCCGACCACGATCGCGCGCACCGTCGCCCGCGCCACCCGCTCGGCGATGTCGGACGCCGGCAGCAGCGTGGTGGCCGGCACCACGACGGCGCCGAGCTTCATCGCAGCCAGCATCGTCTCCCACAGCGGCGCGACATTGCCGAGCATCACCATCACCCGGTCGCCGCGCCCGACGCCCAGCGCACGCAGCCCGTTGGCCACCCGGTTGCTGCGCTCGGACAATGCGCCGAAGCTGCATTCCGCCGCATTCAGGCCGGTGATGCGCAGCGCCGGCCGCGCGGCATTCTCGCCCTGCGCGAGCGCCGCGTCGAACCAGTCGAGCGCCCAGTTGAAGCGTGGCAGGTCCGGCCAGCGGAACTGCGCGTAGGCGGTTGCGTAGTCGCTGCGGTGTGCGAGCAGGAAGTCGCGCGCCGCCTTGAATGTCGCCGTCGCCGTCATGGACCCCTCCCCCGGGCCGCGTGCCTCACGCCGCTTCCAGCAGCTTGCGGGCGATGATGACGCGCATGATTTCGTTGGTGCCTTCCAGGATGCGATGCACGCGCAGGTCGCGCAGGTAGCGCTCCACCTGGTAGTCCTTGATGTAGCCGTAGCCGCCGTGCAGTTGCAGCGCCTCGTCGCAGATGCGGAAGCACACGTCGGTCGCGAAGCGCTTCGCCATGGCGCAGCGCTGCGTCGCGTCCCGGTCGCCGGCATCCAGCGCCACCGCCGCGCGATGCACCATCAGCCGCGCCGCCTCCAGCTCCGTCGCCATGTCGGCCAGCTTGAACTGCAGCGCCTGGAACTCCGACAGCGTGCGGCCGAAGGCACGACGCTGCCGCACATAGGCAAGCGCGATATCGAGGCACGCCCGCGCGCCGCCCAGCGAGCAGGCGGCGATGTTGATGCGGCCGCCATCCAGGCCCATCATGGCGATGCGGAATCCCTCGCCCTCCGCGCCGATGCGGTTGGCGACCGGCACCACGCAGTCGGCGAAGTTCACCAGCGCGGTCGGCTGGCTGTTCCAGCCCATCTTGCGCTCCGGCGCGCCGAACGACAGGCCGGGCGTGCCCTTCTCCACCACCACGCAGGAAATGCCGCGCGGCCCCGCCTCACCGGTGCGCACCATCGTGGCATAGAGGTCCGACGCGCCGCCGCCGGAGATGAAGGCCTTGGTGCCGTTCAGCCGGTATTGCGCGTTGCCCTCCGCCACGGCGCGCGTCGCCAGCGCGGCGGCGTCGCTGCCGCTGCCCGGCTCGGTCAGGCAGTAGCTGGCGAAGTGCTCGCAGGTCACCATGCGCGGCAGGAAGCGCGCCTGCTGCTCGGCGTTGCCGAAGCGCGCGATCATCCAGGCGACCATGTTGTGGATGGTCAGGAAGGCGGCGGTGGACGGGTCGGCGGCGGCCAGTTCCTCGAAGATCAGCGCCGCATCCAGCCGCGTCAGCCCGCTGCCGCCCAACGACTCCGGGACGTAGATGGCGGCGAACCCCAGCGCGGCCGCCTCGCGCAGGGCATCGGTGGGGAAATGGCGCTGCTCGTCCCAGGCCCCGGCATGCGGGGCCAGCCGGTCGGCCGCGAAGCTGCGCGCCGTCTCGACGAACGCCGCCTGATCCTCGCTGAGCCTGAAATCCATCCCGGCGCTCCTTCCCCGACACCGCAACTAAGCGGCGGCAGGTGGGGGGGCGTCAAGCGGCGTCGCCGCGCCTCTGCGCGCCGCCGACCGCGGGCATCCGCTCGGCCTGCCGCAGCGCATGTTCGGCCGCGCGCTGGCGGTTCTCCAGCTCGACCAGGTCATGGGAGCAGAAGATGGTGACCTCCTCGCGCGTCCGCGCGGCCAGGTCGCGCAGCCGTTGCTGGTTCTGCCGGCGGGCGGCGGCGTCGGTCTGCATCAGCCACTGATAGGCGGCCAGTCCCGCCGGGCTGCGCGGATGCTGCGGATTCATCTCCGCGTGATCGAAATAGGCGTCCCCGGCGTGGAACAGCCAGCGCGATCCGCTGCGCACCGCGACCCCGCAATGCCCCGCCGAATGGCCGGGCAGCGGCACCAGCAGGATCTCCGGCGGCAGCCCCTGCAACTGCCGCACGGCGGAGAAGCCGAACCAGTTCTCGCCCTCCGGCCGGTATTCCTGCCATTTGGCGGCGGCCCGCCACTGCGCGGGGCGGTAGCGGCGGCGGGCGATGAAGCCGCGGCGATGGCGCGCGGCGGCGGCCTCGTCGGCCAGCAGGTGGACGGTCGCGCCGGGAAAGTCGGTGATGCCGCCGGCGTGGTCGAAATCCAGGTGGGTCAGCACGATGTGCCGCACATCGGCCGGCTTGAAGCCCAGCTCGCGCACCTGCTCCACCGCCGTGTCCATGGCATCGAAGCGGATGCGGTCGAGGCGGATGAAGAAGGACGACAGCCGCGGCCGCGGCCGCTCGACATCCTCCAGTCCGAAGCCGGTATCGACCAGCACCAGGCCGCTGCCGGTCTCGATCAGCAGGCAGTGGCAGCCAAGCGCGGGCATTCCCAGCCCGGCACCGCCGACCGGACACATGGAGCCGCAATTGAGATGATGCACGCGCATGGCCGTGCTGACGCCTGACGGGTCGGAAGGTTGCCCGCCCACGGCCATGCTACAGGAACATCCGGAACTCCGAGACCTTTCCGTCCTTGTCGCGGACCAGGAACTCCGATCCCCGCTCGACCTCCGAGATCAGGCCGTCGTACAGCTTCATCGCGTTCTTCAAGACCTCGGCATAGGACGCCGCGTCGGTCTTTTCCTTGAGCTCCGCCAGCAAGGCCATCGCCCGCGGCGAGAGATCGAGTTGCACGCGGGTCTTGGCCTGCCGGGTCCTGGCATCCGTCGCGTCATCCGCAGCCTGGGCGCGAGCGTAGTCGAGCGTTGCTGCCGTCATTCTGCACCATCCTTCCGGCCTCGGTGGAAGTAGTATCCCACGATACCGCCCGTGATCGGACCGGCGACCGTCCATACGTCCTTCAAACCGCCGAAACTGCCTCGGTAGAAGCCATACAACGTCGCCACCAACATGGCCGCCCCAATTGCAAACAACAATATATAGGCAATGTTGTCGCGCGTTCTTGACGTTTCGAACTCGTTGACGGCCGCAAGCGCCACCTCGACATCTCTGCCGTGGGCCGGTACGTATTTCGATTTTAGTCCTGTCTGACGCGAATCTTCTTCGATCTTCGCGCTTTCCATTTTTTAGTTATCCTAATTGGATCGGACATGGTGATTGGATCGGACATGGTGCAGGTGAGCCTCGACTCGCGGGAATGAGTAATATGTGATGATATTTTGATGGATTCAAGCGCTCTCGCGGTCCGCCATTCCTCTGCCGAAGCAGAGCAGTCAGGCGTTCTCGCCGCTTCCGTCCCGCACTCGGGCTGACTTCAACCCGCCACCCTGCTGCCCTATCTCTGCAGTCATGGCAGACCCCTATGAAACCCTCGGCGTGCGGCGCGGCGATTCGGACGAGACGATCCGCAAGGCGTACCGCAAGCTCGCCAAGCGGCATCACCCCGATCTCAATCCCGACGACAAGCAGGCGGCGGAGCGATTCAAGACCATCAACGCCGCCTACGATATCCTCTCGGACCCCGAGAAGCGCGGGCGATTCGACCGCGGCGAGATCGACGCCGAAGGTCGTGAAACCGCCGCCGCCTACGCCGGCGCCCATGCCGGCGGCTGGCGGCAGTATGCCGGGGCCGAGCCGTATGGCGGCGGCGCGCGCGGCTTCTCCGCCGAGGACCTGGAGACGCTGTTCGGCCAAGGCTTCGGCGAGGGGACCTTCGGCGGTGGCGGTTTCGGCGGTGGCCGGGCACGGGACGTGCACTATTCGCTCACCGTCAGCTTCATGGAGGCCGCCAACGGCGCTGTCCGCCGCGTCACCCTGCCGGACGGGCGCACGCTGGACGTGACCATCCCGGCCGGCGTGCGCGCCGCGCATGGATTGCG
>JAJZVE010000586.1 GCA_021845835.1 Pseudomonadota bacterium
GCCCATCGCCGGGCGGAGGCGACGGCGGATCGCTGGGCCGGGCGGGTGCTGGTGGAGTTCGGCCTGACCGAGGCCGCCGCCGCCCGCGCCATCGCCACCTGGCTGAAGAACGGGGTGCTGGAGGAGTTCGGCTTCCGCGACACCGCCCAGCGCAAGAACCGGCGCGGGCTGCGCGTCAATGACGCGAAACGGCCGACAATGACCACGCGAACGGAGCAAACGGCATGATGAATGGCGCAGCGAATGGCGCAGCGAATGGCGCACCGATTGGCGCGGCGAATGGCGCAGCGGGGCGGGGCCTGGGCGGTGCGGCGGCCGGGGCTGCGCCGAACGCGCCATTTCCCCCGGCAAAGCCGGGGGGAAATGGCGCGCGTTCGACGCGGACCGCCCCCGCCGCCGCCCGGTCGAATGGCGCGCCGAATGGCGCACCCACTGACGCGGCAACCCTGGTGGCGCGGCTGGAGGAGGCGGGACGCACCCTGCTCGCGCTGCCGCACCAGGGCTACTCGCCCCGGCTGCGCACCAGCGTGTGGGACGTGCTGACCGGGGCGATGGAGGGCGAGGCCGCGCCAATCGCCCGGCTGCGCGCGCCGGTCCCCGGATCGGCGCGGATCACGCGCATGGACCAGGCGCTGGGCTGGATCGCGCTGATCCCGCCCGACCGCTACGTGCTGCGCCGCATCGTGGGCTTGCGCGCGCTGGTGCATCCGCTGACCGACCGGCACCTCTATCCCTGGCGCCGCCTCGGCGCCGCGCTGGGGGCGGACCACAAGGCGGTGCAGCGCTGGCACGGGCAGGGGATCGCGCTGATCCTGGCCGGGCTGGCGGGGCGGTGAGGGGCGGGGGGCCGCTTGTCACACCGGGGTGAGGACGTGCGGGAATGGCGGGCATGACGCCGCAAAATTCTTGCGGATCGATAATATTATCCCTTAGGTTCCGTCGCTCCCGGATCGGCCAGAACCGCAGACCGGCAGAAGGAGGGGGGGCGTGCGCCGTCCCCCCAATCAAGGAACGTTCCATGACGCCCTATCGTGTCTACATGCTGGACCGGCACAACCGCATCTGCGCGGCGCAGGACATCGACTGCGCCGACGACGCGGAGGCGGTGGCGCAGGCCGCGCGGCTGGCGCGGGGCGAGGGGGTGGAGGTGTGGAGCGAGGCCCGGCTGGTCGGCCGCCTGGGCCCCGCCGCCGGCGCGACACCGGCCGGCTGAGGCGCCGCTACCAAGCCGCCGCCGCCACCGCGCGCAGGAACAGCGTGACCGTGGTGCCCCGGCCCTCGATGCTGTCGATGGCCAGCGCGCCGCCCGCCTGCTCGGCGAAGCCGCGGGCGAGCGACAGGCCGAGCCCGGTGCCGCGGCCCGCGGGCTTGGTGGTGAAGAACGGCTCCGTCACCCGCGCCAGCACCGCCGGCGACATGCCGCTGCCCTGGTCGGCGACCGACAGCGCCACGTAGTCGCCCGGCGGCAGGCCGGAAGGCGGGGTGGCGGCGCAGGTGGCCGACAGCACCAGCTCGCCGCCCCGCGGCATGGCGTCGCGGGCATTGGCGGCGAGGTTGATCAGCACCGTCCCCAACTGGCCGCGATCGGCCAGCACCGGCGGCAGCGCGTCCGGCAGGTCCAGCCGCACGGTGACGCGGCCGCCCAGCGTCGCGGCCAGCATGTCGCGCAGGTCGGCCAGCAGCGGCGGCAGCGCCAGCGGCGCGAGGCGGGGGAGGGCGTCGGGGCGGGCGAAGCCGAGCAGGCGGCCGGTGATGGCGCCGCCCTGCTGCGCGGCATGGCCGAGCACGCGCGCCATGCGCTGCACCGTCGCCGGATCGGCGGCGCGGGCCAGCACCTCGCTCGCGGTGTGCACGCTCTGCAGCACGTTGTTCACGTCATGCGCGATGCCGCTGGCCAGCCGGCCGAGCGCCTGCAGCCGCTCGCCCTGCGCGGCGCGGTCCTGCGCGGCCTGGCGGGCGGCGACCTCCTCGGCGACGCGGGTTTCCAGCGTGTCGGCCAGCGCCTGCAGCCGGGCCAGCGCGTCGCGGCGGGCGGCGGCGGCGGCGTACAGCGCGGCGGCGACGGCATCGGTTTCGCGCAGGCCGGTGGTGGGCGGCATGCCGGTGCGCGTCGCGTCCGGCGTGACCGCCAGCGCCTGCAGCCGCGCGATCGGCGCGCTGATGCGCCGCGCCACCGCCCCGGCCAGCACCAGCCCGACCAGCAGCGTGCTCAGCCCGGCCAGCAGCGCCGCCCCCGCGTTGCGATACAGCGGCCACAGCATGTCGGTCTGCGGGATGCCGATGGCGGCGAGCCAGGGGCGGCCCGCCCAGTCGCTGCCCGGCACCCGCGCCCACACCACGCGCAGCCGCGTTCCGTCGCCGCGCCGGCCGAAGACGATGCCCTCCTCCGCCCCCGCGCGCAGCCGGGCGCGCAGCGCGGGGCGGACCGCGTCGCCGGGAAACGGCGCATGGTTCGCCGGGACATGGAGCAGGATGCGGTCGGCGCCGTCCACGATCGCCGCCCCCCAGCCCGGGGCGTGACGCTCGACGGTGAACGCCGGCATGAGCGCGCGCAGCGACATCACCAGCCGCAGGTTCCAGCGCACCGCGCCGCCGTCGATCACCGGCACGTTGATGCAGAACCCCGGCCGCCCGCCCAGGACGGCGGCGCCGAAATTGCCGATCACCGGATGCGCGGTCGCGAACACTTCGTGCAGCATGGGCGGCGAGAGGTCGCTGGCCGGCAGGCCGCTGGCGAACGCCACGCGCCCGTCCGCCGTATCCAGCCGCAGCGCCGCCGGGGCGGCGCGCCAGCGCAGGAACTGCGCAGCCGAGGGCGCGATGGTGGCGGGATCGGCCCGCAGGTGCCGCGACAGCGACAGCGCCTGCAGCGCCACCGTCTCGGCCTGCAGCCTGTGGGCGATGTCGTCGGCGAGGTTGCGCGCCTCGTCCAGCGCCTGGGCGTCCTGGGCGGCGCGGGCGCGGCGGAAGTCCAGGATGTCGTTGGCCAGCACCAGCGCCAGCAGCGGCAGCACGCAGGCCGCGACCAGCAGGTTCAGCCGCCCGCGCAGCCCGAGCCGGCGGTCGGGCCGCCAATGCATCATGCCACGCGGTGCGACCGGCCGCCGGGCGCCTTGCTCATGCCGTGGTTCACCCCGGCACCATAGTCTGACAGGGCGGTCATGCGCCAGACGGAATCACGGCTCCGGGAACGTTCCCGGAGCACTTCCCCCGGTCATGCCGCGCGGGGCCACGGCGGCGAGCGCGGCGTCCAGCGCGCTGCCGGAGAACGGCTTGACCAGATGCGCGATGCCCTGGCGCTGCAGCTCGGCGATCTGGTGCGGATGGCCCGAGCACAGCACCGCGCCGACGCCGCGGTTGCGCGCCGCCAAGGCGAGCGTGTGGCCGCTGCCGCCGGGCAGCATCTGATCGATCAGCATCACGTCCCAGGCCGGACGGTCCAGCATCGCCGCCGCCTCGGCATAGTCGCTGGCGGTGGAAACCTGGTGGCCGAAAGCCTTCAACAATTCGCCCAGTGTCTCGCGCACGCTGGGGTCGTCATCGACGACCAGGACGCGCATGGTCTTATCCTCCCGCGTTGCGCAGGTCGTCTTGATTCTGCCCGATTCCGTACGAACCAGCGTAGCGTCGACTTGCCGTGAAAGGAAACCGGATTCTCTCGCCAAATTTCACGGCGCCGAAACGAGGATGCGAAAATGTGACACGCAGCGTCAAGCCGGGCGCCGGGCGACGCTCATAAAAAAGACGTTACGTCACGCGAGATGAACACATTTCTTTCAGAGACGGCGCCGCCGCCGCGCGTCAGGCGTCGGCCAGTCCGGGCATCGCGCGGGCGGCGGTGAGCGTTTCGAGCAGGTCGCGGCGGCGATACGGCTTCATCAGCAGCAGCGCCGAATCGGCCAGCGGCCCCGGCATCTTGCCGGCGGGCACGGCGTAGCCGGTGGCCAGCACCACGCGCA
>JAJZVE010000587.1 GCA_021845835.1 Pseudomonadota bacterium
CCAGCCGAGATCAGCAAGGTCGTGTGCATACGGATGGTGCCCGTGGAAGCGGAAGGTGAAGATCGACAAGCCCACGTCGCGGGGATCGCGCACGCAATGAATGATTCGCGCGCCCGGCAGCATCAGTCCCACCAGCCCGAGATAAGCGAAATTACCCGGCATCTTATCGACAATACGGGCAGCGTGCGGCGCGAGTGCGTGCAGATCGGCCAGATAGTGCGCGGCGGCGGCATCGGGCGTCGCCGCGTCACACTTGGCGCCGCGCCGTGCCGCCGCGGCCTGCCCCGCGCCACCGGTGATCCGGGCGAATGTATCGGCAAGTGCCCCCCGCTCCCCGGCACCATGCACCTGAGCGTGCGCGCCGATAATCTGCTCGGCCAGCGTGGTGCCCGAACGCGGCATGCCTATGACGAACACCGGCGCCGGATCGTCATTGCCCGCGCGCGGCCCGTCATGCATCCGTCCGCGACTGAAAGCATCGATGCTCGCATCGACGAAGCCGCGCCATTCCTCGCGCGAGAACGGCTGGAAGAGGCGCAGCGCCGCGTGGCCGGCAGTCCAGTGCGCAAAGGTCCGATCGGTGGCACCGAACTGCGACCAGAACTTGGCGAGATCGAAATGCTCCATGATGCGGTGTTCCGGCACGACACCGGATCCCGCGCCGCGCAGTGCCGCTTCCATCCGCGCCGCCTCGCTCTGCGCGCGTGCGGTGTCACCCTCGGCCATCGCTAGCAGCACCACGCGCCAAGCCAGCATTGGCCGCAGCGCGTCCGGCACCGGTCCGATCGCATCCAGCGTCGCGCGGGCCTCTGCGGTGCGACCACGTTGCAGCAGAGCAAGCGCGCGCTGTGCGAACCCGTGGCGCCGCAGGGCCGGTTCTTCCGGTGGCGACATGGCAAGTAAGGCCAGCGCCTCCTCCGCGTCCGCGGCACCGGCCAGGCGCAGAAACGCACCGAGATTGGCGGTCGCGGCGCGATGCCCTGGCGCCACTAGGAGCGCGCGGTGCGTCGCCGTCATCGCGCCCTGCATGTCCGCCAGCCGATAGCAGGCCACACCGAGGTTGACCCACGGATCGGCGAGTGTCGAATCGCGGCGCGTCGCCGCGGCGAAGGCCGCCTTCGCCCCGAAAAACGCGCGCAGCGCCAGATGCGCCGCACCGACCGCGTAGTACGTCCGCGCAAGCCCGGGCGCCCGCAACCTCGCTCGCCGCGCCGCCTGCAGGGACGCAGCCGCATCGCCAAGCGCCAGCAAGGAAATCGCAAGGTTGAGCCAGGGGCCAGGATTGTCGGCCAGACGCGGCTGGCAGGCGCGGAACAGCGCCGCTGCCTCGCCATGCCGCCCGACCGCCTGCAGGCCCAGCCCGAGATGCAGCGCGGTCCATGGATTGTCCGGGGCGGCGGCCCGAGCGCGTTGCAGCAGGTCGAGCGCGGCCACGGCATCGCCCAACCGCAACCGGCATAGCCCGAGCAGGCGCAGCCCCGCCGCATCCACCGGCGGCGTCGCGGCCAGCGGGCGCAGCAGCGCCTCGGCTGCGGCGGCGGCGCCCTCGCGATACAGCGCAACGGCCCGGTCCAAGCCGGACGTCACGGGCGCATCGCCGGGATCCGTGCCCGTTCGCGTCATCGCATCAGCTGGCGCCGCCAGATTCGTTTCATCCACATTAGCATCGCCGCGCAGCAATCAGTTAACAGATTGTATAGTTCCCGGCAATCAATAGATTGTGCGATCCTCATAACGCAGTGTAGCCAGGAGCGAATGATGCCCAGCGGCACGTTCGATGTTTCCAGCGAAGCGTCGCTGGATTCAGTGCTTACCTCGATCGACGTGGGTGGCGCGCTGGCAGGATCGGGACTCTCCTACAGCATCACTCTCACGGCGGGGTTCACGCTCACGGCCGACCCGCTGGCGGTCAACCTCGCCGCTGGCGAGAGCCTGACGATTGATGGAGCAGGCAACACGATCGACGGCGCCGGGCATCGCGGGCTGTTCGCCTATGCCGGGGTGCTGACGGTCGCGAGCCTGACGCTCGATGGCATGGCAGCGGTCGGGGGTGCCGGCGCGTCCGGCACCGATGGCGGCGGCGGCGGCGCCGGGCTGGGCGGCGCGCTGTTCGTGGCCAGCGGCGCCAGCGTGACGCTGGACGCCGTCGTTTTCGCCAACGACACCGCCAGCGGCGGAGCCGGCGGCGCCGGGTCAGGGCAGGCCGGCGACTATGGCGGCGGCGGTGGGCTGGGCGGGGCTGGTGGAACCGAGACGACGCAGACCCGCGGCGGCGGTGGTGGTGGTGGTGGCATCGGCAGCACCGCGACCGGCGGCGGCTTCGGCGCGGCAGGAGGGGCCGGGATCATTCCCGGTCTCGCGGGCGCCGGCACAGGCGGTAGCGGCGCGGGGGCGAACGGCGGCAACGGCGGAGTAGGCGGGGCCAGCGGTGGCGGCGGCGGTGGTGGGTTCCTCGCACATGGCGGCGGCGGCGGGGTCGGCGGCGCGGTCGGGCTGGCGATCAACCCGCTGCTGCCCAGCGGCGCGGGCGGATTCGGCGGCGGCGGTGGCGGCGGCAATGGCACCGGCGGGTTCGGCGGCGGCGGTGGCGGTGGCGGTGGGCCGGGTGGGTTCGGCGGTGGCGGCGGCGGCGGGTTCGGCGGCGGGGCTGCGGGCTTCGGCGCCGGCAAGGGCGGCGCCGGCACCGCGGTCGGCACGCTGTTCACCAATGGCGGCGGCGGTGGCGGCGGATTGGGCGCCGGCGGTGACATTTTCATCCAGCAGGGCGGCACGCTGGCGATCGCCGGCGGCACGCTGGCAGCCGGCACGGTCCAGGGCGGCAGCGGCGCCGGCGGCACCGGCACCGCCGGCGGCAATGGCGATGCATTCGGCAGCGGTCTGTTCATCCAGGGCAATCAGAATGTCACGCTCGACCCCGCCAGCGGCCAGACGCTGACGGTCAGTGGCGTGATCGCAGACCAGAACGGGTCGGCCGCGGCCGGCAGCGGTGTCGGCTCCCTCGTCCTCGGCAACGGGACGGCCGGCGGGACGGTGTTGCTCTCAGCCGACAACACATTCACCGGCGGGATCACGATCGACGGCGACGTGCTCGACCTCGCCGCCGCGGGCGCCGCGGGCAGCGGCGCGATCACGTTCGTCATGCCCGGAACGGCGGTGGTGGAGGGCGCGGCGCTGCCGCTCGCCAACACGTTCGACGTGCAGGCCGACGCGACGATCGTATTGCCGAGCCTGACGTTCGTAACCGGCGGGATAGCATCTATCTCGAATGCCGGCACGCTTGCCGTGGTGCAGGGCGGCACGACCGTCGATCTGGCGATTGCCGGCGCACTCCCCGGGGTGACGCTGTCGGGAACGGCCGGCGGCGCCACGACGCTGTCCGTGCTCTCTCCCACCTTCACCATCACCAGTGCCGCGGTGCTGGCGTCCGATCTGGCGCTGATCGACGCGGGCGGTGCGGACGGCTTCGCGAACACGCACTACACGTTCGACATCGCCCTCCCCGGCGGTGTGGCGACGCTCACGGCGGCGCTGCCGTCGCTCGATCTGGCGAGCGGATCGAGCCTGACCATCGCCGGAAATGGCGACACGCTGAGCGGCGGTGGCAGCGTGCGCGGATTCGTGGCCGAGAGCGGGACGATCGCGATCAGCAATCTGACGCTGGCGGCTATGAAGGAGGTCGGTGCGATTGGCGCCCTCGGCGCGCCGGCGCTCGGCGGCGGGGGCGGGGGCGGTGGCGCCGCGCTCGGCGGCGCGCTGTCCGTCGGTGCTGGCAGCGATGTCAGTCTGAGCGGGGTCGTTTTCAACGCCGACAGCGCGACCGGCGGCGCGGGCGGCGCGGGCGTTGCCGTCACGAAAGGCACGGGCGGCGCAGGTGGTCAGGGGGTTGGCGTCGCTACCGGCAACTTCGGCGGCGGCGCCGGCGGCGGATCGAGGGGCGCGACCGGCGGCGGGGGTGG
>JAJZVE010000588.1 GCA_021845835.1 Pseudomonadota bacterium
ACTGTCGCTGCACGAGGCGGGGCAGCGGCTGCGCGAGCGGCTGAGCGACGCGATGGGCAGCGTGACGCGGCTGCGCCGCGCGATCGATGACGGGGTGTTCGGCATCGCCTTCCAGCCGATCGTCGATCTCCACAGCGGCGCGATTGATCACTTCGAGGCGCTGGCCCGGTTCGACCAGGCAGGCACGGGCTCGCCGTTCAAGACCATCCGGCTCGCCGAGACCATTCAGTGAAGCTGACGGAGGCGGGCGAACGTTTTCGTCCGGCCGCGGAGGAGATGCTGCGGCGGCTGCAGATGGCGCGGCAGCATGCGCTCGTCGCGGCACAGCTTCGGTCTGAGACGCTCAAATTGGCGGCGACCCATGTGTTGTCCCTGACCTTTTTCCCGGTCTGGCTGCGGACGCTGGAGGCGCTATCGCCAACGACGGTGACCGTGCAACTGACCGCCGATCATATGGCCGCGTGCGAGAGGCTGATGCTGGAAGGGCGGATACATTTCCTGCTTTGCCATGACCATCCGGCTGCGACGACGCGGCTGGCGGGGGACGAGTTCCGCTCCATCGAGGTCGGGCAGGATGTGCTGGTGCCGGTGGTCGAGCCCGTTTTGCTGAAGGCGCGCGGCGAGGGCGATCTGCCCTATCTCGCCTATACGTCGGAATCCGGCATGGGCCGCATTCTTGCGGCTAGCTGGGCGGCAGCGGGCAGGAGGCCGCCAGCGGAACCCAGCTTCTCGTCGCTCTTGGCCAGCGTCATCGCGGCCATGGCCCGTGACGGCCGGGGAATGGCGTGGTCGCCGCTGAGCCTGGTTGCGGACGATCTTGAGGCCGGAAGGCTTGTCCGGCTCGGTCATGGCGATGACGAAGTGCCGATGGCGATCAGGCTGTTCCGGCCAAGACTCCGCCAATCGCCCGCGGCCGAGGCTCTGTGGGAGCGGGCGGTGCGGCTCTCTAGGGGGGCTTGAAAAAGGCGAGTAGTTCGGTGGCCGTTTCCTCCGGGCGTTCCTCCTGCAGGGTATGGCCGCAATCGAAGGCACGTCCTTCGACGTGCAGGGCCTTCTCGCGCCATGTTTCCAGCACGTCATAAAGCTGCCCGACGGTACCTTTGGCGCCCCAGATGGCCAACAAGGGGGCCTGGATTCGTGCTTCCCGGTCGGCGGCATCATGGTCGAGATCAATGGTCGCGGCGGCGCGATAATCCTCGCAGATGGCGTGGCGCGTACGCGGGTCGGCGTAGCAGCGCAAGTATTCGGCGAAGGCTTCCGGTTCCGTCGCGTTCGGGGTCTTGCTTTGTCCCTCGATGTGCTTTCTGAGGAAGAATTCGGGGGCGGCTGCGATCAGGCGCTCCGGCAGCGGCACCGGCTGGATGAGGAAGAACCACCAGAAATACCGTGTCGCGAACGCCTTGTCGGTGCGCGCGTACATCGTCGCGGTAGGAGCGATGTCGATGACGGCGATACGGTCGACCGTGTCGGGGTGGTCGAGCGCCATGCGGTGGGCGACGCGGCCGCCGCGGTCATGCCCGGCGACGGAGAAGCGATTGAAACCCAGCGCCTGCATGACGGTGACCTGGTCCTTCGCCATCTCCCGCTTGGAGTAGGCTACGTGGTTTTCCCCGCCCTCCGGCTTGGAGCTGTCTCCGTAACCGCGTAGGTCGGGGGCGATGACGGTGAAATGCCGGGCCAGGATCGGCGCGATCTTACGCCAAGTCACATGTGTCTGCGGATGGCCATGGAGCAGGAGCAAAGGCGGCCCGTCCCCGCCGATGGCAGCCCTGATATCAAGGTCAGGTGCGACCCGCACATCCACTAGCTTGAATCCATGGAGGAAAGGAGAATCGCCCTGTTCGGTTACGTCAGCCATGGGTTCGCCTGCATGTAGGAGGTCTCGAAGTTTTTTATATCGTCACGGTAACGCAGTGTCATGCCGATGGCATCGAGTCCTTCCATCAAGACGTCTTTGCGTAGTGCGTCAATGTCGAAATGGACTGAGGCGCCGTCGGGAGTTTCGATGCTCTGGTTCGGCAGATCGATCGTGAAGCGGCTAGTTTCCGGGGCGCGGGCGCTGCGCATAAGCTGGTTCAGTACCGTTTCGTCCACCGTGATCGCCAGTAGGCCGTTGCGGGCGCAATTGTCGAAAAAGATGCCGGCGAAGCCCGTGCCTATGAGCGCCCGGATGCCCAATTGCCGCAATCCCCATACGGCATGCTCGCGGCTGGAGCCGCAGCCGAAATTCTCTCCGACGACCAGGAAGCGTGCCTCCCGCCATGGGGGCCGGTTCAGAACAAAGTCGGGGACCTCCCGTCCCGATGGGTCGAAGCGGAGGTCATGGAATACACCAATGTCGAGACCGCCGCGGTCGATCCCTTTCAGGAATTGCTTGGGCATGATGACGTCCGTGTCGATGTTCGCGGCCGGCATCGGCGCCGCTATGCCCGTGACGCTGACGAAGGGTTCCATACGGTGTATTCCCTTAAAGCGCACGGCTGTCGGTCAGGCGGCCACAGATCGCGGCGGCTGCGACCATTGCCGGACTCATCAGATCGGTGCGGCCACCCGCCCCCTGGCGGCCCTCGAAATTGCGGTTGGTGCTGGAGGCACAGCGCTCGCCCGGTGCGAGTACGTCGTCATTCATGGCCAGGCACATGGAACAGCCGGATTGCCGCCACGCGAACCCGGCGTCGACGAACACGCGGTCCAGGCCATCGGCCTCCGCCGCCCGCCGGACGGCGCTGGAGCCGGGCACCACCATGGCCCTGACGCCGGAGGCGACGTGCCGGCCCCGCACCACCGCCGCCGCGTCGCGTAGATCCTCGATGCGGGCGTTGGTGCAGGAGCCGATGAAGGCGCGGTCGATGGGAATGCCGCTGAGCTTCGTTCCAGGATGCAGGCCCATATAGTCCAGCGCCCGTTCCATGTCGCGTCGGCGGTTCGGGTCGGTTTCCAGCGTGGGGTCGGGCACGGCATCGCCGATGGGCAGCGCCAGGTCCGGGCTTGTGCCCCATGTGACCATGGGCTGGATAGCCTCGGCGCGAAGTTCGACTTCACGGGCAAAGACGGCTCCCTCGTCACTGCGGAGAGTCCGCCATGAATCCACGGCCTGTTGCCAGAGCGCGCCTTGAGGCGCGCGGGGGCGGCCCTGCAGATAGGCCAGGATTTTTTCATCCGGCGCCATCACCACCCCGCGTGCGCCGCCTTCGACGATCATGTTGCAGATCGTCATGCGCCCTTCGACACTGAGGGCGTCGATTGCGGAACCCGCGAATTCGACGGCGTGGCCGCCAGCACCTGCGGCGCCGATCTTGCGGATGAGCGCCATTAGGTCAAATCACAACTCGTTCGATCAACCTGACAATCCCCGCAGAATAGCGCCGCCTCGTTCAGCGCCGGCGCGCCGCCGGGGCGACGATGCGCACCGTCGCGGTCATGCCGGCGGCGAGGAACATGCTCGGCGGCACATGGTCGAGCGTCACATGAACCGGAATCCGCTGCGACAGCCGCACCCATGAATACACCGGATCGACGCGCGGCAGACCGCTGCGTGCATCCTGCGTGTTGGCATCTGCAATCCCGCGTCCGATCCCCTGCACATGGCCATCCAGCACCCGGCCGGGGTCGGACATCAGTTCGATCCGGGCCGGCTCGCCCGGCCTGATCTGGTCAAGCTCAGTCTCCTCGAAATACGCGGTCACCCAGAGTTCTCTGGTATCGACCATCGTGATCACGCCGCTGCCGGCATGGGCATAATCGCCTTCATGGGCGGTGAGATTGGTGATCGTGCCGCTCACCGGCGCACGGACCGCCGTGCGCGCGAGATCGAGCGCGGCCTGCGCAACCTTCGCCTCGTCCGCCTGCACGCGGGCGGCGGCGGCTTGTGCGGCGGCGGCGGCATTGTCCCGCGTCTCCGCCGAAACCGCGATCGAGGGCAGTCGCGCGCGCCGCGCCGCATCCGACGCCTTCA
>JAJZVE010000589.1 GCA_021845835.1 Pseudomonadota bacterium
GATGATAGGTCATCGCGACATAAAGGACTCGGGGTGCTGCCGTCGCGCTGGCCGGTAACGATCTCGAACCGACGCACGTTAGTGCGAAACAACCGAGGGCCATCTGGCCTTGTCGAGAATGACCAGGATCTTGACGCGCGGTGCCCCCATGATCCATGCAATCATTCGCCGTCATCGCGACTGATTGGCACATTGGCATCGCCCGCGCGAAACTTGGCACGCTCGTGGCAAACAGAAGAGCAACGACTAGCGCGAAGTGGCTCAGGAACCGCGTCATGGCTCTTTGTTTTGCTCTCGCGGCGGCCTTCGTCAAGAGGCTTCGCTCGATCCGGCGAAGAGTTAACCATACCTTTAGCATGCGGATGAGGAGCAGGTTGCGCCACGGTGCGGCCTCGGTGCCCAGCACGACGAAGGACAGCATCGTAACGGCGGCGCCAATCACCGCACGCTTCAGGGCGGCGGGCCCGCCGGTGAGAGAAGCGGCGATCACTTGCCGGCCCGGCTCGTCTTCCTTTCGTCAGCAATCAGCCGCCTCAGGGTCGAGAGCGGCACCGCCCCAAGCAGAAGCTTATGGTCGACCACGAACGCCGGCGTGCCGGTGATACAGATGATCTGGCCAAGTGCCAGGTTCCGGCGCAGCTCGGCATCGATCCAGGGTGCGCTCATCTCCTTGCGCACCACCGCCGGATCGAGCCCGACCTGCTTCGCCACCTCGAGGAGTTTCGCCTTGTCGAACGGGCCGTCCAACCGGTACATCGCTTGGTGGAAGGCTGCGTAGCGCCCGTGCCGGGAGGCAACCAGCGCGACGCGGGCGGCGGTCACCGATTGCGGCGACAGGATCGGATATTCCTTCATCACCAGCCGCAATTGCGGATCCGCGGCAATGAGCCGCAGCAGCTTCGGTGCCATCAGTTTGCAGAACGGGCAGCGATAGTCGAAGAACTCGACCATCGTGACATCGCCCTGCTTGTTGCCGAGCACGGGGGAGGCCCGGTCCTCGACCAGGTCCTCGTTGACCAGAACGGCGGTGGCGCGGGCGGCGTCCTTGCCGCGCCGTGCCGCCGGCGGCGAAGATTGCTGCGCCGCGGCCGGGCCGGCGACCGCCGCCAGGAGAATGAGAAGGAGTGCAAAGCCTGGGCGCGTACGACGCATGTTTTCTCTCAGTATTCGGTAAAGGGATTGGGAAAGTCGGACCTTCCGATAAACCCGCTCAATCCTGCCCGCCGCATCCATCCGAGAGGTTCCACACCTCGACAACCTGTCGGCCGGAGAAGCCACGGCGGCGGATGAGGTGCTTCCCCAGCCCGCCGTAAACCTGCCAGCGCCAGCACCGACAGCAGCATGGTCCGTGCTCGCGCGCATGGGTCATGGCGTAGTGGTATGCGGCTTGTTCCGTCCCGGCCAGCAGCAGCTTGTCGTCGCGCATCGCGCGCTGCGCGAGGTCTGCCGGGATGTCATAAGGATCCGGCGGAATCTCAGGAAAGGCACGGTACTTCCGCAGCCCCGCGATCTGGCTGACATAGCGCCCGAGCACCATCGGCGCGCAACAGGACCCTTGCAGGCGCGCCATCGGCGACATGGTGGTGATCGACGCCTGAAACGCCGCCGTGCAGTTGCTGTTCCCATGAGTGCTGAGGAAAGCGAAGCGCTGGCGCAGCGCTTCCGGCACGGCCGTCGCGGCGAGTCCCCGGCGCACCCTGATCGGGATTGCAGTGAACGCGACGCCTGGAATCATCGCCAACACGCTGCGTCTTCGTATCATGCTGGTACCGCTCCGATATTGATCCGACCGTCGCCGGGCGATTCCCGGTCGAGGTCACGCGGCCCGACCTCCGCCGGCCCGCGACGCCGCGCTGGCCGGCCGTGCATCTCGCTCATGACCCGCCCGCCGTCTGTGCGAGACGATCGAACCCCATCGCCATGGCGGCGAAATCGACGCCGGGACCACCGACGCCGGCCAGCAGGTCGCGGACGCGTCCGTGCGGCCCGAATACATAGACGTAAGACGTATGCGTGATCGCGGAGACGGGATCGGGCGACTCCGGGCCGGCGGGTGCCCGGTACTGCACGAAATAGCGCTTTGCCAGGGCGGCCAGTTCCACCGATGAGCCGCGCAGCCCGTCGATCTCCGGCGGCGAGCCGAACTTGGCCAGATAGCTCTTGAGCCGCGGTAGCGTGTCGTGAGCGGGATCGACGGTCACGAACAGGACCCGCATCCTGCCAGCGCGCTTTCCCATCCGGCGCAGAATCTCCGCCATGTTGTGCATGGTCAACGGGCAGACGTCGGGGCAGCGGGTGAAGCCGAAATAGAGCACCACCACGTCGCCCCGATAGTCGGCTTCGGTGACGCGCTTGCCGTCGGAGGACCGGCGCATCGTGAACGCCACTGGCGGAAGATCGCCGGCGACATCCGACCCCGGCGGGAATCCGGCCGCGGCGGGCAACGGGAGGCCGGCGGACAGCGCTCCCACGGTGAGCAAGCCGACCAGCCCGCGTCGCGGCAGTCGGACCTCGGTCGCCGCTGGCGCATCCGACATGGGCGCCGATCCGTCCGGCCGCGCGCTCACGTTTCGGCTCCGACCAGCTTGCGCAGCAGGGCGACGCTCGACGGAGCATCCCACTGCACCGGCCCTTCGACCTGTCCCACCATGCGGCCCTGGCGGTCGATGATGACCGTGGTCGGGACCCCCGGTGCCTTCAGCGCGGTCACCATGCGTCCCTCTGGATCGAGCAGGACAGGCAGGTGCGCGATCCTGTTCTCGCGATAGAACGTCATGACCGCCTTGCGTCCCCCGGTATCGATCGAAACGGGCAGCACCACGATCCTGCTGGCAGCGACGATCTGCGCCAGTCGATCAAGCGCCGGCATCTCGGCCTTGCACGGCAGGCACCAGGTCGCCCAGAGGTTCAGCACGATGCCATCGCCGCGCCAGGCGGCGAGCATGCGCGTCTGCCCTGCCCCGGTCGTGAACGGCACCGTCGGTGCTGGTTCCGGCGGGACAAAGCGCCGCAGGGCTGCGGGCAGCAACGGCAGCGTGCCGGCGCGCGCCGGCAGGGCCAGCCCGGCCAGCCCGGACAGCAGCCCGCCGCCAAGACCGGCCAGCGCGGCCCGTCGGCCGATCCGGCGCAGCAGCGGCGATCCGATCGATTGGATTGAAGAGACCATTTCGGTTTCTTGCTCCTTGCTGCGCGACGCAGGTTCCGCCGTCATTCGCTTGTCCCACCGGCCGCGACCCGCGGCGGCCCGGCCGCCTCGGCGAAGGCCCGCATCACCGCGTCCGCCGTCAGCAGATCGGGGAGCTTCACCCCCTGAGGTGCGCCTGGGCCATAGACCACGTCCAGCGGCACGCCATAGCGGCCGAAACTTTGCAGGTACGCGGTGATCGCCGGGCTTGGCCGCGTCCAGTCGGCACGCATCGCCACCACGCCGGACGCGCGCAACCGTGTGGCCACCGGGTCGCGATCGAGCACGGTCAGTTCGTTGACCTTGCACACCAGGCACCAGGCGGCGGTGACATCGACGAACACGATCCGCCCTTGCGCCACCTCGGCCGAGATCGATGCTTGATCGAAGCGGCGCCACGGCCCCGCGGGAAGTTGCCTCGCCGCGGCCTCTGGCGCGCGCGGCAGCACCGCAGCCACCGCAACCGCGGCGACCACCAGGGCCCCGGCCAGCCCGCCGACTAGTGCCCGCGCCAGCCCGGCGTAGCGTCGCGCGGCCAACACCGCCAGCAGCGCCGCCGCTGCCCCGCCGACCAGCAGCGCCTGCGCACCGCCGCCCGCCCGGACCAGCACCGACAGCAGCCAGAGCGCGGTGCCGAGCAGCAGCTGCCCGAAGGCGAAGCGCAGCCCCAACATCCACCGCCCGGGCCGCGGCAGCAGCGAAACAAGGCGCGGCACGGTGGCACCCAGCAGATACGGCGCCGCGAGGCCAAGCCCCATGGCGAGGAAG
>JAJZVE010000590.1 GCA_021845835.1 Pseudomonadota bacterium
CGTCGCGGAAACCGGTAGCGGACGGCTCATCGGCGTCCAGGCGGTGACGCCGGAGGCGGGCGAGATCATCCAGACGGCGGCGCTCGCCATCCGGGCGCGCATGACCGTCGGCGAGCTGGGCGACCAGCTGTTCCCCTACCTGACCATGGTGGAAGGCCTGAAGCTCGCGGCCCAGACCTTCTCCAAGGATGTGACGCAGCTCTCCTGCTGCGCCGGTTGAAGGCTCAGTTTGGACCGCGAGCGGAGCGCGCCTGATGATGACGCCCACCTCACACGCTGAAGCCCCCGGATGGCCCGCCGTCGCGTTTCCAGGCGGCGTGATCATCCCAGACTGGGGGGCGGTCAAGACGCCACAGGCCCAAAATGCGTTGAGGGCCGTCGTCGAGGCCTTCATCGGCCCCAAGTGGGATGGGCTCGATGAGACCGAGAGCCGAATCCACTGTATCGTCCTGAGCGGCTACGCCTTGAGCGGGCACGCTCCAGAGACCGCGGATTTCGCCGCAGCGTCCGGGCTCGCCATCGATGAGGCCGACAGCGTGCTGCGGCGCCTGGCCGAGCGCGATCTCCTAATCCTCGACACTGCCGGCCGGATCAGGGGCGCCTATCCGTTCACCGATGGTCCGACCGAGCATCACGTGGAGGTCGGCGGGTTCGCGGTGGGCGCCATGTGCGCCATCGATGCGCTCGGCATCGGGGCGATGCTGGAGCGCGATATCACCGTCCGCTCGGTGTGCCGTCAGTGCGCGCGTCCGCTCGCCATCCACACGCGGAGCCACGGCCGCGCTCTGGATCAGGTCGAGCCGTCGGGCATCGTTGTCTGGTCCGGCCATCGCTACGCCGCCGGCTGTGCGGCGTCATCGCTTTGCACCTTGCAGGCCTTCTTCTGCGGTGACCTTCATCTGGACACCTGGCGCGCGAGCGGCTCAGTCGCCGCCGAGGATGGCGTCCGTCTGAGCCTGTCCGAAGCGCTGGAGGTCGGCCGCGCGATATTTGGGCCGATGCGGATGGAGTGCCCGTCATGGCTTCCTACGACCTGATCGTCATCGGCAGCGGCACGGCGGCCCAGGTTGCCGTTGCGAAGGTCCGCGCCGCCGGCTGGTCCGTCGCCGTGATCGATCACCGGCCGTTCGGCGGCACCTGCGCGTTGCGCGGCTGCGATCCCAAGAAGATGCTGGTGAGCGGCGAAGAAGCCATCGACGCGGCCAGGCGCATGGCCGGGCATGGCGTCGAAGGCGCCCTGGCCATCGATTGGCCGGCTCTGATGGCCTTCAAGCGGACCTTCACCGATCCGATCCCCGCCAAACAAGAACATCGCTACGCCGAGCTGGGGGTAGACGCCTTCCATGGGCTCGCCCGCTTCGTCGCTCCAGACGCGATCGAGGTGGACGGCCGCGTCCTGCCGGCCCGCCACGTGCTGCTCGCCACCGGCGCGCGTCCGGTCCCGCTCGGCATCCCGGGGGAAGAGCTGGTCGGCACCAGCGACGACTTCCTGGAACTGCAGACGCTTCCGCAGCGCGTGGTGTTGATCGGCGGCGGCTACGTCGCTGCGGAGTTCTCGCACTTGGCGGCGCGTGCGGGCGCCAAGGTCACCATCCTGCAGCGCGCGCCGCGCCTTCTGCCACAGTTCGATCCCGACCTAGTCGGATGGCTCATGCCGCGCTTCTCCGAACTCGGCATCGCCGTCGAGACCGGCGCTACCGTCACTTGGGTCGAGCAGGTCCAGGGCGGCCTGCTCGTCCATGCCAGCCGTCCGGGCGCGCCGGACCTCGTCGTCCCGGCCGACCTGGTGGTGCATGCCGCCGGTCGCGGACCCGACCTCGACGCATTGGACCTTGCGGCGGGCCAGGTCACCGTGCGCGACGGCCGCATGCAGCTAAACGACCACCTGCAAAGCGTCTCTAACCCGCGGGTCTATGCTGCTGGGGACGCGGCCGGTGTCGGGCCGCCGCTGACGCCGGTCTCCAGCCACGACGCCAAGGTGGTGACAGCCAACCTGTTGGACGGCCCATCGCACAGACCGGACTATCGCGGGGTCCCGAGCGTGGCCTTCACCGTGCCGTCCATCGCCGCCGTCGGGCTCTCCGAGGAAGAGGCGCGCCGCCAGGGCCACAAGTTCCGGGTCAACGCCGGCTCGACGCCCAACTGGTTCAGCGCCCGCCGCCTGGCCGAGCCGGTCTACGGCCACAAGGTGTTGATCGAGGAGGCTACCGACCGAGTTCTCGGGGCGCATCTGGTCGGCCCGCACGCCGAGGAAGTGATCAACCTGTTTGGCCTGGCGATCCGCCACGGGCTCACGGCCGCCGATCTTCGATCGACGATGTTCGCCTATCCGACCGGGGCCTCGGACATCGGCTACATGCTCTGAGACTGAGACTGGCATTCGTTGTTCCTAGGCTCGGCCGAACCTGCCGGCTGGCGTCGAACTCATCGGTACGGGGTTTTCGCACAACCTGCCCGCAACGCCCCCTTTTTGAGTGAGAGGGCGGCCTGGCTTCGCCGTGACGGGTTTAGGGTTGGAGGAGAGGCCTCCGGCGTCCGTCGCGGAGACCCGCGATGTCCAGCAAGACCGCTTCAGCACGCCCCGGCCACGACCGGGCGAGCCTCTATGACGAAATCACCGGCAAGATCATCGCCGAGCTGGAGGCCGGCCGCGTGCCCTGGGTCCAGCCCTGGGGGACGGCCGCGGCGAAGGCGCCGCTCGCCATGCCGAAGAACGCCGCCACTGGCCGGCAGTATTCGGGGATCAATGTCCTGATCCTGTGGGGCGCTGTAATCGAGCACGGCTTCCCCGCCCAGAGCTGGCTCACCTTTCGCCAAGCGCTCTCGCTCGGCGGCAATGTGCGCAAGGGCGAGCACGGCACCACCGTCGTCTATGCCGACCGCTTCGTGCCGGATGACGAGAAGCGACGCGCACGCGAGACCGGCGAGGAAGCGGCCGCGATCCCGTTCCTGAAGCGGTTCACTGTCTTCAACGCCGCCCAATGCGAAAACCTGCCGGCCGAGGTTGCGGCCGTTGCGCCACCACCGCTGCCGGGCCTGATCGAGCCCAAGGTCGAGGCGCTGATCCGGGCGACCGGCGTCGACTTCCGCATCGGCGGCGCCCGCGCTTTCTACGCGCCGGGTCCGGACTTCGTGATGGTCCCGCCGCCGCAGGCCTATTTCGAGCCGATCAACTGGCACCGCACGGCTCTGCACGAGCTGGGACACGCCAGTGGCCATCCGTTCCGTCTCGGCCGCGACCTCGGCGGCGTATTCGGCAGCAAGAAGTATGCGTTCGAGGAACTGGTGGCGGAGATGAACGCCGCCTTCTGCTGCGCATCGCTCGGCATCGTCCCGACCGTGCGCCATGCGGACTACATCGGCTCCTGGCTCGAGGTCCTGCGCGAGGACAATCGCGCCGTCGTGCGCGCCGCCTCACAGGCCAGCAAGGCAGCGGACTGGATCCTCGGCTTCCTGCCCGACACCGAGAGCGCCAACACCACAGCACAGGAGGCGGCGGGATGCTGGGCCTCCCCACATCTGCGGCCATCAGCGACGAGCCTGCGCCGGAATCGATCCGGCTCCGCGTCCTCATGTGAGGGGTCTGAACGCCCGGAAATCCGGAAAAGCGGGTAGGCGAGCTTCCGGCTTCGTGTCTTGCTGGTTCGTCGGCTTTGCGGCGCGGTTCTCCGAGAGGAAGAGGGCTGCGCCGGTTTTCGCGGCGGGTTGGAGGTCGAGAGAGAGTCTCTTGGCCGCCCGCCGCGGAGACTACCCCCATGGCTACTGCCATTCAGAAGATCACCCTGTCGTCCTCGCGCGACATTCCCTTCAACAAGCTGGTGCTGAGCCAGTCGAACGTCCGGCGCGTGAAGGCCGGCGTCTCGATCGAGGAGCTGGCCGAGGACATCGCCCGGCGCACGCTGCTCCAGAGCTTGAACGTCCGGCCGGTCCTCGACGCCGAGGGCGCC
>JAJZVE010000591.1 GCA_021845835.1 Pseudomonadota bacterium
ACTCGACCTCAGCAAACCGCCGGTGCCGCTGCCTTTCGAGCTGCCCGACCGGTTGCGGCCACCTAGTCCAGCAACCCCGTCGGCCGCCGTTGTGTGAAAATCACGCAGGAATCCTTGCCATGGTCCGTATCGGCGTAGCCACTTCCGCAGCGTTGGTCGGGAAATGCCGAAACGGCGGCAGACCGCTGCGGCATCCCGGAGCTCTTGATACGCTGCGATCCACCTCAGCCGCAGCCGAACGGCGCGATCCGTTTCATCTTTCCTGCGACCTTCTGATGCCTTCGCTGATGTGGTGGCTGTGGGATTGTGGGCAACGCGCAGCATTGTCCATCAAGTCCACAGCCTACCGAATCCATTGAAAGGATGTCTACGAACCGTACACCCGTGTTTCCGCCGCTCAGCACTCTGGGAAGGCGACGGCGAGGCCGCCCTGGGAGGTTTCTTTGTATTTGGCGAGCATATCGCGGCCTGTGTCGCGCATGGTGGCGATCACCTGATCGAGGGAGACGTAGTGGGAGCCGTCGCCGCGCACGGCGAGCGAGGCGGCGTTGATTGCCTTGACGGCGCCGAAGGCGTTGCGCTCGATGCAGGGGATTTGCACGAGCCCGCCGACCGGATCGCAGGTCATGCCGAGATGGTGCTCCATGCCGATTTCGGCGGCGTTTTCGATCTGGGCGTTGCTGCTCCCCAGCGCCGCCGCCAGCCCCGCCGCCGCCATCGAGCAGGCGACCCCGACCTCGCCCTGGCAGCCGACCTCGGCGCCGGAGATCGAGGCGTTCATTTTGAACAGCGCGCCGATCGCGGTCGCGGTCAGCAGGAAGGCGCGCATGCCCGCCGCCGAGGCGCCGGCGCAGAAATCGCGGTAGTAGCGCAGCACCGCCGGCACGACGCCGGCTGCGCCGTTGGTCGGGGCGGTGACGATGCGGCCGCCGGCGGCGTTCTCCTCGTTGACCGCGATCGCGAACAGGCTGACATGGTCCATGACCTCGTGCGGGTGGCGGACGTTGCGGAAGCGGTCGGCCTCCAGCCGCGCCCGCAGGCCGGCGGCGCGGCGCCTGACGCGCAGCCGCCCCGGCAACTCGCCCTCCGTCGTCATGCCGCGCTCGATGCACGCCATCATGGTCGCGATCACGGCGGCGATGTGCGCCTCCACCTCGGCGGCGGGGCGGAGCGCGCATTCATTGGCGAACACGATTTCGGCGATGGAAAGCCCGATGCGCTCGCCGATGCGCAAGAGCTCGGCGGCGGTGCGGAACGGGTGCGGCACGTCCGGGCCGACCAACGAGGTGGCGCCCACCGCCGCCTCGCGCACCACGAACCCGCCGCCGACCGAGCACCAGCGTTCCTGCGCCAGCTCCGCCCCCGCCGCAGCGAAGGCGGCGAAGGCCAGGGTGTTGGGGTGCACCGGCGTCGGCGCGTGGCGGTCGAACACAAGGTCGGCCGCGCGGTCGAAGGCGATCGGATGGCTGCCGGCGAGACGCAGCGTGCCAGCGGCGGCTTCCGCCAGGAGGCGCTCGGCCCGCTCGGGGGTCACGGTCTCCGGCGCCTCGCCGGCCAGGCCGAGGATGACGGCGCGGTCGGTGCCGTGGCCCTCGCCGGTCCAGGCGAGCGAGCCGAACAGCGTGACGCGCACGCGCGCCACGCGCGGGTAAGGCAGGGCGGCGGCGAAGGCGGCGGCGGCTTTCATCGGCCCGACCGTGTGCGAGGAGGACGGGCCGATGCCGATCTTGAACAGATCGAAGACGCTGATCATCCCGCGCCGAACTCGCGCGACGCTTCCTCAAGGAAGCGCCAGACATAGGGCAGGAAGGAGCGTCCCGCCTCGATCCGGAACGCCTCCGCGCCGGTGCGCCAGAGCACGATCTCGGTCTTGCCCAGCACGGTGCGGGTGCACATGCCGATGGGAAAGGCGTCGGGGTCGAAATCCAGCGGGCAGCCGGCATTCAGCGTCGCCGTTGCCGCGGGTCCGGCGAGCAGGATCGCCCCCTGCCGGTGTCCGACATCCACCAGCGCATGGGGCAGGCCCGCCAGCGCCGCTTCCAGCCGCGCCCGCAGCGCCGGCCCCTCCGCCTCCGGCGCCAGGATCAGCCATTCATCCGGTCCGAGCCACAAGGCCGCCACCTCCCCCGCCGTCGCCGAACGGCAGGCGCGCAGGGGTAGCGGAAAGCCGAGCGGCGCGGCCGCGGCGACGATCGCTTCGTGGCGGCCGCGCAGGATGAACCGCGCCGCCGGCGGGGCGGCGGCGAGCGTAACCGCCCCGGTCGTCGGCATGGCGAAACCGTCGAGCGGCCGGTGACGGAGCAGGTCAGGCATGAAGGCGCGCTCCCTCGGGATCGTAGAACACGGGGGCAGTCACCTGCACGGGAATGGCGCCGCCGGGCATGGCCACGTGCAGGCGCGTCCCGATCCGCGTCCGCCCGTCGGCGACCATCGCGAGCGCGATCGAGCGGCCGAGCGTGGCGCTGAAATAGGCCGAGGTGACATGGCCGAGCAGGCGCATCGGCGGCTTTTGGTTGGGGTCGTCCACGAGCTGCGCGCCTTCCTCCAGCACCGTGCGCGGATCGTCGGTCAGCAGCCCGACGAGCTGCTTGCGGCCGGGCGCCGACATCGCCGCGCGCGCGAGCGAGCGCTTGCCGACGAAATCCGGCTTCGCGCGGGCGACGGCCCAGCCCAGCCCGACATCGTCCGGCGTCGCCGTGCCATCGGTCTCCTGTCCGACGACGATGTAGCCCTTCTCGGCGCGCAGCACGTGCATCGCCTCGGTGCCGTAGGGCGTGATGCCGTGCGTCTCGCCGGCGGCGAAGATCGCCTCCCACACCGCCTGGCCGTAATCCGCCGGCACATTCACCTCAAACCCGAGCTCGCCGGTGAAGGAGACGCGGAACAGCCGCGCGGGCACGCCGCAGATGCGCCCCTCGGCCACGCTCATGTGCGGGAAGGCCTCATGCGCGAGGTCGATCCCCTCGGCCAGCGGCGCCAGCACCGCGCGCGCGCGCGGCCCCTGCACCGCAATCACCGCCCATTGCTCGGTGGCCGAGGTGAGCCAGACATCCAGCTCCGGCCACTCGGTCTGCAGATAGTCCTCCATCAGCGCGAGCACGCGCGCCGCCCCGCCGGTCGTGGTCGTGACATGGAACCGGTCCGGGGCGAGCCGGCCGACCACGCCGTCATCCATCACGAACCCATCCTCGCGGCACAGCACGCCATAGCGGCAGCGCCCGACGCCCAGCTTGGTCCAGGCGTTGACATACATGCGGTTGAGGAACTCGGCCGCGTCGCGGCCCACCACCTCGATCTTGCCCAGGGTGGAAGCGTCGAACAGGCCGACCGCCTCGCGCACGGCGCGGCATTCGCGCGCCACCGCCGCGGGCATGTCTTCGCCGCCGCGCGGGAAATAGCGCGCGCGCTTCCACTGGCCGACATCCTCGAACACCGCGCCCCGCGCCGCCGCCCAGGGATGGATCGGCGTGCGCCGCACCGGCTCGAACAGCGCCCCGCGGGCAAGGCCGGCAAAGCTGCCGAAGGTGACGGGGGTGTAGGGCATGCGGAACGTCGTCAGGCCCACGCGGGGGATCGGTGCGGCGAGCGCCTCGGCGACGATCCCGAGCGCGTTCATGTTCGAGGTCTTGCCCTGGTCGGTCGCCATCCCCGTGGTCGTGTAGCGCTTAACATGCTCGATCGCGCGGAAACCCTCGCGCGTCGCGAGCTTCAGGTCCTTCGCCGTCACGTCGTTCTGGAAATCGACGAACGCCTTCCGCGCCGACACCCCGGCGGCGAGGCCCAGCACCCCGCCCGCCCCCGGCGCCGCCGCGCCCGCGACGGCGAAGCGCGGCATCCGGGCCGCCCCGTAACCCGCCGCCCGCGCCGCCGCCTCGCCAGCCGCCGCACCGTCGGCCAGCGCCGCCGCCAGCCCGAACACGCCCCGGCACGCCCCCGCCGAGCGCTCG
>JAJZVE010000592.1 GCA_021845835.1 Pseudomonadota bacterium
CCGAAGATGGCGCGCGTGTCGGGCAGGCCGGGATCGGCTTCCTCCACCTCGGCGCCGGCCTCCATCAGCATGCGCGCCGCATCCTCGACCGCCGCGATGCCTTCCCAATCGACCGGCGCGTCGAAGCCCGGCCGGCGCAGCACGGCCACCCGCAGTTCCGCCACCCCTTCCTCGATGCCGTCGCGCCAGTCGCGCCTGTCGTCCGGCAGGGCGTAGGGGTCGCGCAGGTCGAAGCGGGCCATCGCGCTCAGCATCAGCGCCGAGTCGCGCACGCTGCGCGTCAGCGGGCCGAGCACCGCGACATGGCCGAAGGCGCCGAGCGGCCATTGCGGCACGCGCCCGAAGCTGGGCTTGAGGCCGACCACGCCCGACCACGCCGCCGGGATGCGGATGGAGCCGCCGGCATCGGTGCCGATATGCAGCGGCCCGAACGAGGCCGCCGCCGCCGCGCCGGCGCCGGAACTGCTGCCGCCCGGCGTGTGCGCCGGGTTCCACGGGTTGCGCGTGATGCCGTGCAGCGGGCAGTCGCCGGGGGATTTCCAGCCGAATTCGGTGGTGGTGGTCTTGCCGATCACCACCGCGCCTTCCGCCTTCAGCCCGACGACGCTCGGCGCGTCCTCGGTCGCCGGCGTCGCCTCGGTCAGGCGGGAGCCGCGGCGGGTGGGATGGCCGGCGAGATCGACCAGGTCCTTCACCGTCACCGGCACGCCGTCCAGCATGCCGAGCGGGCGGCCGGCGCGCCAGCGCGCCTCGCTCTCCCCGGCCGCGGCCAGCGCCTGCGGCGCCATCACGGCAAAGGCGTTGATGCCGGGGTTGTAGCGCGCCACGCGCTCGGTCACCGCCTGCAGCACCTCGACGGGGCTGAGGCTGCGACGGGCGTAATGGCCGAGCAGTTCCTCGGCGGTCATCAGGGCGGGATCGGTCGCGGTCATGGCAGCAGCTTTCGCAGAGGCAATCGGGCGCGCAGCATGGCCAAGCACGCGCGCGGAGGGAACCCCCGCATAGCAGACGTCAGGGTCGCCGCGACAATCGATCCGCCTGCGGGCGCGTGCCGAACCGCCCCGCCCGGCCCGTGTTGGGCTGTCCATGCATGACGGCCGCCACGGCCGGAGGAGATTTCGATATGGCGAAACACGACGCCGGCGCCGCCGGCCAGTTCACCCTCGGGGGCGAAACCACCGTCAACCGCCTGGGCTTCGGCGCCATGCGCATCACCGGCGACGGCATCTGGGGACCGCCGCAGGACATGGAGGCGGCACGCCGCACGCTCGCCGCCGTGCCGACGCTCGGGATCAACCTGATCGACACCGCCGACAGCTACGGCCCCTTCGTCAGCGAGGACCTGATCCGCGCGGTGCTGCACCCCTACAAGGGGCTGACCGTCGCCACCAAGGGCGGGCTGACCCGGCACGGGCCGAATATCTGGCTGCCGGTCGGCCGCCCGGAATACCTGCGCCAATGCGTGCTGATGAGCCTGCGGCGGCTGGGCGTGGAGCGGATCGACCTGTGGCAGTTGCACCGGGTCGACCCGAAGGTGCCCGCCGAGGAGCAGTTCGGCGTCATGGCCGACATGCAGCGCGAGGGGCTGATCCGCCATCTCGGCCTGAGCGAGGTCGGCGTCGCGCAGATCGAGGCCGCGAGCCGGCATTTCCGCGTGGTGACGGTGCAGAACCAGTACAACCTGGTCGATCGCAAGAGCGAGGACGTACTGGACTACTGCGAGCGGAAGGGGATCGGCTTCATCCCCTGGGCGCCGCTCGCCTCCGGCGCGCTGGCGCGGCCCGGCTCGGCGCTGACCGAGATCGCGCAGCGGCTCAAGCTCGGCCCGGCGCAGGTGGCGCTCGCCTGGGTGCTGCAGCGGTCGAAGGTGATGCTGCCGATCCCCGGCACCGGCCATCCCGACCACCTGGCGCAGAACGTCGCGGCGGCCGGCGTGACACTGAGCGAGCAGGATTTCCGCACGCTCGACGAGCAGGGCAGGCGCGCCTCCGCCGAACAGCAGAAGCACGCCGCCTGACCCTCCCGCGTCCCCTCTCCCGCTTCGCCTGCGGGAGAGGGTGGCGCGCGGCGCCGGATGAGGGCTACTCGCCCCGCGTCGCGTCCACGAACCGCTCCGTCGCCTCGTCCAGCGCCCGCGCGCGCCGCGCCGGCGGCTGGTGGATATAGAGCGCGCGCTTGTCCGTGCTGACCGCGCCGGGCGCGAGCCGCGGCAGTTCGTAGCGCACCGGCCGCGCGTGGTCCGCCAGTTGCTGCTGCGCGTTGTAGACGGAATTGAACTTCCACAGCGAGGTGAGAAAATTCGTCTGCCCGCGCAGCAGCCGCTTGCCCGCGACCCCCAGCGCCCCGCGCACCGCCGCCCAGCCGAGATGCTTGCGGCTGAGCACCTGCTGCGTCTCCACCAGCTCCTTGTAGAACTCATCGAGCGGCAGCGTCGTCGGCAGCACCGCGTGCTGGATGTCGAACAGCCGGTAGTCGCGCGTGGTCAGCAGCGATTCCTGCTGCGGCCAGATTTCCGTACCCGGATAGGGGGTGGTGACGCTGATGTTGACGATTTCGGGAATCTCCATGCACCAGGCGCGCACCGTCGCGAAGCGTTCGCGGTCCCAGGACGGATCGGCGATGATGTTGATGGCGACGTTGACATCCAGCGAGCGGGCGAATTCCAGCGCCGCGAAGCTGTCGTCCAGCGACACGCGCTTGCGGAACAGCTTCAATCGTTCGGCGTCGATCGCCTCCAGCCCGAGGAACATGTAGGCAAGGCCGAGCTTGCGCCAGCGCCGGAACACCTCGCGGTTGCGCAGCAGCACGTCGGCGCGCGTCTCCAGGTAGTACTGCTTCCTGATGCCGCGCCGCTCGATCGCATCCGCGATCGCCATGCCGTGCCGCTCGTGTACGAACGCCACGTCATCGACGATGAACACGCCCGGCTCGCGCAACTGCGCCAGTTCCTCGGCGATCCACTCGGGATCGGCGGTGCGGTAGCTGCGGCCGTAGAAGGTCCAGGCGCTGCAGAAGGTGCAGTCCCATGGGCAGCCACGCGCGAACTCGATCGAGGCGCAGGGGTCGAGCGGGCCGATGAAGTATTTGCGCCGGCGCGGCAGCAGGTCGCGCGCCGGGCGCAGCGCATCCAGCCGCTCGACGAAGCGCGGCGGCGGCCCTTCGCCTTCCGCCGTCACCGCGCCGGCCACCTGCATGACGCCGCCGTCGCGGCTGGCGGCGAGCAGGTCGGCGACGGTCGCCTCGCCCTCGCCCGTCAGCACGCAGTCGATCGCGCCCTCGGCATGGGCGAGAATGTCGCGCGCGATAAAGGATACGCTGTGGCCGCCGACGAAGATGAAGCATCCGGGAAGTTGCGCCCGTGTCGCGCGCGCCAGGTCGACGATCTCCGGCACGTTGGCGAGGTAGTTGCCGGAGAAGCAGACCGCGTCGGGGCGGAACCGGCCGAGCAGGCGGAAATAGTCGCGGTGCGAGGCGACCTGCAGGTCGATGATCCGCACCTCGTGCCCGGCCTCGCGCGCCGCCGCCGCGACGAGTTCGAGTCCCAGCGGCTCCAGGCGCAGGAACACGCGCGTGTACATCAACGGGCCGGGATGGACGCAGAGCAGTTTCATGCGGATGGCTCATTTGCCTGTCGGGGGGATGCCGGCGATACGCCGCGCCCGCGCGCCTGTTCCGTCCCGCCGCGTTTGTTGCTCGCGCCGCGACAACCCGCGCGCAGGCAGGGCGTTCGCCGGGAGGCACAGGAGGGATGCGGCATGCGCGCGCTCGTCTATCACGGCAAGCAGGATATACGCTGCGACCAGGTACCGGACCCACGGATCGAACATCCACGCGATGCTGTGATCCGCGTCACCAGTTGCGCGATCTGCGGCTCCGACCTGCATCTTTACGACGGGTTCATGCCCGGCATGATGAACGGCGACATCGTCGGCCACGAATTCATGGG
>JAJZVE010000593.1 GCA_021845835.1 Pseudomonadota bacterium
TCACCTCCTGGACTGCGACCTGCTGGTCATCGACGAGGCCTCCATGGTCGATGTGCCGCTGATGCACGCGCTGACCCGGGCGATCCCCGCGGCGACCGCCCTGCTGGTGGTGGGGGACGTTGATCAGCTCCCGTCGGTCGGGCCTGGTCAGGTGCTGGCGGACCTGATCGGCTCCGGCGCGGTGCCGGTGGTGCGGCTGACCGAGATTTTCCGCCAGGCGGCATCCAGCCGGATCATCACCAGCGCGCACCGGATCAATCGCGGCGAGATGCCGGACCTGACCCGCGCCGACGCGGGCAGCGATTTCCACTTCGTCCAGGCTGACGATCCGGAGACCGCCGTCGCGCGCATCATCGATCTGGTGACGATCCGCATCCCCCGCCGCTTTGGCCTCGATCCGGTGCGCGACATCCAGGTGCTCTGCCCGATGGCCCGCGGCGGGGTTGGCGCCCGGTCGCTCAACATCGACCTCCAGGCCGCGCTGAATGGCGAGGCGGTGCCGAAGGTCGAGAAATTCGGCTGGACCTTCGCGCCCGGCGACAAGGTCATGCAGATCGAGAACGACTACGACCGCGAGGTCTACAACGGCGATATCGGCTTCATCGCGGCGATCGACCCCGACGAGGCCGAGATCACCGTGCGGTTCGACGGGCGCGACGTGGCCTATGGACTCGGGGATCTGGATGCGCTGGTGCCGGCCTATGCGGCGACGATCCATAAGGCACAGGGGTCGGAGTATCCGGCCGTGGTGATTCCGGTGCTGACGCAGCACTACGCCATGCTGCAACGGAACCTGCTCTATACCGGCATCACCCGCGGCAAGCGGCTGGTCGTGCTGGTCGGCAGCCGGAAGGCCGTGGCGATCGCAGTGCGCAATGTCTCTGGCCGGCTGCGGTGGTCGAAGCTGCGGGAATGGCTTGCTGCGTTGCCGGCTGGAGCGATCGCGTTGTGAAATCATCGACCGGCCGGTTGACAGCGGCCGAAGTTGGCCGAAAGCGGACTGGCCGGTTTGGGCTCGCAAACGAGCGAATTGACCAGCAGATAGAACCGGACTCCCGCTCTGGACAATCACGTCCAAGCTGATCCTGTCGATGGGGCGGGCGACATTCCCCGGCCGATTTTCCCGCAAGCGCCAGAGGCCTCAGCCGGAATGAGATCCTCGCCACCGTCGAGAAGAACGCCTATTGGCTCAATCCGAAGGTAGCGCCGGGCTTGTCGGACGACGGGGGTAGGATCGTCGCATTCCCGTACTGGCGTCTCGGGGTAGCCGCCCCGTTCAGTCGGAATTGTTGAACGCATTTTTCTGACAATAACCGTTTTCCGTTGCATTTTGTCATAATAAAGCGCAGTTTGCTCCGCGAAAGGGTAAGCCCCATGCGCGGACAAAAGGCCGACTTCAAACAAACCATCACCCGGCGAATGGCTGAGGCACCGGCCATGTCGGTATGGACGCCGTCCGATTTCCTGGATGTTGCGCCGCGGGAGGCGGTCGATCAGACGCTGAGCCGCCTCGCTACCGGAAAGGTCGTTCAGCGCGTTGCGCGCGGTCTTTATGTCGTCCCCCAGGTCAACGTTCTCACCGGCGAAGCGACGGCCCCGGATGTCGCCGCCGTAATCGAGGCGATCGCACGCGAAAAGAAAATTCGTATCACCGTCGACGCCAAACATCCCGATGCCCGCAACGACCGGGTCATCGCCTTCACGAAGGCTCGCCTCCAGCCACTCATCATCGGCAGCGTCATGATCGAGTTCCGGCAGCCTCCACGAACGCAACGGCAGCCCCGCACATCGACGCCAAGGAAGGCGCCCGTGCGGCTCACAGGCAATGTCGGATCCGGGTACGAGGATCTGATCGCAGCGCGTTTCCTTCTCGATTTGCTGTCCGGCACGAATCTTCTCGGCTCAAGCTTTGGACGGATAACGCGGATCGATTGGCAGGCCAGAGATGCCGGCTGGCTTGCTGAAGACATCGCGATCACCTGTGAGGGGGATGGAGCCGCGCCACGGACAGCCGGCATCTCCATCAAAAGTAACCAGCAGGTCAGCAAGTCCGGCTTCCCACCCGACTTCGCGGCCCTCGCCTGGCGGCAATCGCTGGGCCGGGACACAAAGCGGGTTTTCCGTCAGGGGTCCGATGCCATCGTCCTCGCGACCGCGGAGCTTCCAGGGCCACTGAAATCAGCCTGGGAAAAGCTTCTCGCCGAGGTCCTGCAAACCACACCCGAACGCATGGCCGCCCGACTTGAACCCGATGCGGGCGAAGGCGTGCAAAGTTCCGCCTTGCAGCGCGCCTTCTTCAACAGCTTCAGCCCCCCGTCCGGGCTGGATGAAGGCTTCGGGCCAAGCGACATCGCCCGGCTGCTCCACGACATTCGCCTGATCGATTTCGACTTCCTGTCGCCGACCTCCCATGACCAGAACCAAGCCCTTCTCGTTTGTCAGAATATTCTCAGCTCAGGCAATAAGCACGAGGCGACAGAGCTTTGGGAGCGCCTGATCGGCATTGCATCCAAAAAGCGTCAGGCCGGTGGGTCACTTGATTTGCGAGGGCTGCTCATTGAGTTGCGGAACGCGTTTGGCCTCCGCGAGCATCCCGACTTTCGCGCCGACTGGGCGACTCTGGATCGCCGCAGCCAGGCGGCGATGGAGACCATTCGCTCCTCGGTGGCAGATGCCGGCCAATTACCGAGGGCCGAGGAGTGCGCGTCGATACGAAGCCGTCTCGCGGACGCAGGTATCTGCTTCCTGGTCGGGGAATCGGGAAGCGGCAAGTCAGCCCTCGCCACGCAGATCGCATCGTCCGACTACTCGCGTACCGTCTGGCTTACGCCGAGCAGCCTCGATTATGAAACGGAGATGGAGCGCGACCGGGCTCTCGGGCTCGTTCATCCCTTTTCGCAGGTGCTTCACCTCGCACCGGAACGGTGTCTCATGGTGTTCGATGGGATCGAGGCCTATAGCGACTGGGCGCTCCGGAACGCGGCCAAGCTCATCAAGGAATTCGCCAGCGCTCCCGCGCCCCATGTCGATATCGTATTGACGGCCCAGTTCTCCGGCGCGGAACGCAAGATGCGGCAGTTGGCGATGCTCGGCATCGCCCGCGAGGCCCTGAAAGTCACGCCGGTCAATCGACCATCAGAGCAGGATGTTCGGGATCTTCTCGCGCGGTTCCCAAACCTGCGGTGGGTGGTCATCCGGCCAGAGCTTCGCTCCATTCTCACCAATCTCAAGATTCTCGACTGGTTTGCCCGTAGGTTGGCCAATCACGCCGGCAGCGCCGATCCGTCCTATAGAGGGCTCACCGGACTTATCGATCAGTTGTGGGAAGACTGGACCGAGGGCGGGAACGAGAACCTGTCGCGCTCACGCCTGCTCATGAGCATAGCGGCATCGGAAGGCGATGCGTTATCGCGCGGCGTGCCCCGAACCCAAATCGGATATGCCGAGCAGCCGGCGTTGCCGACCCTCGTTCGCGACGATCTTGTGCGCCTGCATGACGAGCGTGTGTCGTTCGCCCACGATCTGATCGGCGATTGGGCAAGACTGAGGGTGCTTGTCGCCGAGGATCCGCTTCGCTCGCCCACAAACAAAGATCGGCTCGCGTCGCCCCGCTGGCAACAAGCTGTACGACTCTTCGGCCAACGATTGCTGGAACACTCGCCCGACGATCAGGAGCGTTGGCGTCGCGCTGTCGTTCAGGTCGCCGATGACGCGTCTCCCGACGCCTTGATGCGCGATCTTTTCCTGGACGCCATCTTCCTCGCCCCCAACGCGGTCGAGCTGCTCAACCAGGCATGGGAAACGCTAACCGCCAAGAACGGCAAACTGCTCAACCGCCTGCTTCACCGGTTCCTCTTCGTCGCAACCTTGCCAGATCCCACCTATGCGGCCCTTTCCGAGGGGATCGACGATGCGGAGCGGTTCGAACAT
>JAJZVE010000594.1 GCA_021845835.1 Pseudomonadota bacterium
CAGCATGGCGACGCCCGGCGGCGCTTTCGGCAGCAAGTACGGGCCGATCCTGGCGCTCACCACCGGAATGTTCGTGTTCTACGGCGTGTTCTCGCTGCCGCAGGGCTGGCTGGCGGCGCGCATCGGACGGCGGGCGCTGATGGCCGTGTTCTTCTTTGGCGCCGCCGCGGCCCTGGCCGCCTCCGGACTGGCGCGCACGCCCGCCATGCTGGCGATCGCACTCGCCGCCGCCGGCGGCTTCGTCGCCATCTACCACCCGGTCGGCACCGCGCTCCTGATCGAGGCGGCGGCCGACCGGCCGGGGCGCGCGATGGGCGTCAACGGCGTGTGCGGCAATGTCGGCGTCGCGCTGGCGCCCGTCATCACCGCTTTCCTGGCGGTGCAGGTCGGCTGGCGCGCCGGCTTCCTCGCCCCCGCGGCGCTGCTGGTGCTGCTCGGCCTCGCCTGGCTGCGCGTGCCCGGCCTGGACGCGACGGCGCGACAGGCGCAGGCGGCGTTCCCGCCGATCCCGCGCCGTCTGGTGCGCCGCGTCACCGTCGTGCTGCTGCTGATCGCGGTCGCCTCCGGCCTCGTGTTCAACGGCTTCACCGTGCTGATCCCGAAGCTGATGCAGGAGCGGCTGGCCGGCAGCCCGACCCTGCTGCCGCTCGCCGGCGCGGCGGCGACGGTGGCGACGCTGTGCGGCGCGGTGACGCAGCTCACCGTCGGGCGGATGATCGACCGCATGACGCTCAGGCGCGCGTTCCTGCCGATGGCGCTGGCGCTGGTGCCGAGCCTGCTGCTGCTCGCCGTCGCCCCCGGCTGGGCCGCGGTGCCGCTGGCCGGCGCGGTCGCGGCGACCGTGTTCGGGCAACTGACGGTGAACGAGACGATGGCGGCGCGCTACATCTCGCCCGAATTGCGGGTGCGACTGTATTCGCTGCGCTTCTTCGTCACCTTCCTCGGCGCCGCCGCCGCGCCGCCGCTGGTCGCCGTCCTGCACGAGCGCACCGGCAGCCTCGCCGCCGCGCTGTTCGCGCTGGCCGGCTGCTCGCTGCTGACCCTGGGCTGCGCGCTGTTCTTCCCCGACCGGCCGGAGGAACTGCAGCCGCATCTGTGGTCCGCCGCCGCGGTCGCCGCCGAATAGGTCGCATGTCCGCACCGCCGGTTTGCATCGGCGTCGCGCCGCGCCAGATAGGCGCCATGCACCGCCGCACCCTGCTGCTGCTTCCGCTCGCCGCCGCGCTGGCCGCCGCCGCGCCGACGGCGGCGCCGCTGACCGCCGAGGACCGGGCCGACCTCGGCCGCGTCCAGGCCTATCTGAACGGCATCCACACGCTGAAGGCGCATTTCCTGCAGGTGGCGCCGAACGGCGCGACCAGCGAGGGCACCGCCTGGATGCAGCGGCCGGGCCGCATGCGCTTCCAGTACGACCCGCCCAGCCCGCTGCTGCTGGTCGCCGGGCACGGGCTGGCGGTCTATTATGACCGCGAGTTGCGGCAGATCAGCAATGTTCCGCTCGGCTCGACCCCGCTCGGCCTGCTGCTGCAGCCGGAGATCACGCTCTCCGGCGACGTGACGGTGACGGGGTTCGCGCGCGCGCCGGGCCAGTTGCAGGTGACGCTGCTGCGCACCGCCAGCCCCGGCGACGGCAGCCTGACGCTGGTGTTCGCCGACAACCCGCTGGCGCTGCGGCAATGGCGGCTGACCGATGCGCAGCGCCAGGAAACCACGGTCACGCTCTACAACGTCGAACTCGGCGGCAGCTTCGACCAGGACATGTTCACCCTGGTCAATCCCAGGGAATTCCCCGATCAGGACAAGTACTACCACTAGCATCGGCAGCGACTGCGGAATGGCATGCTGCATTGCAAAAAGGGCTTCATGTTTTTGCCATGATCGGGCAGGATGCTGCACACCATGAAGCCCCTGGTCGGGATCTCCTGCTGCAGCAAGCTGTTCGGCATCTTCGCGACGCCGAACCATGCTGCCTCCGACACGTACGTGCGCGCGACCGATCTGGTGGTGGGCGCGGTGCCGGTGCTGCTGCCGGCGAACGGCGAGGCCGGCGATGTCCTCACGCTGGTGTCGCGGCTGGACGGGCTGATCCTGACCGGCAGCCGTTCCAACGTGCAGCCCGCGCTCTATGGCGGCCCGCCGCATCCGGACGGCACGCCCGAGGACGCACGGCGTGACGCGCTGACGCTGCCGCTGATCCGCGCCGCCATCGCCGCCGGCCTGCCGGTGCTGGCGATCTGCCGCGGCCTGCAGGAACTCAACGTCGCACTCGGCGGCACGCTGCATCAGCGGCTGCAGGACCTGCCGGGGCGGCTCGACCACTCGACGCCGCTGCAGCCGCTCGCCCGGCTGCGCACCGCGAAGGCGCATGCGGTCAGCGTGGTCGCGGGCAGTTGGCTGCACCGCATCGCCGGCGCGCGCGAGATCGCGGTGAACTCGCTGCACAACCAGGGCATCGACCGGCTGGCACCGGGGCTGATGGTGGAAGGCACGGCGCCGGACGGCACCATCGAGGCGGTGCGCGTCGCGACCGCCGCCGGCTTCGCGGTGGGCGTGCAGTGGCACCCGGAGTACGATTATGACAGCGACCCGGTGTCGCGCCGTATCTTCCAGGCGTTCGGCGACGCGGTGGCCGAGCGGCGCCATCCGGCAGCGCGGGCAGCGGCGGACTGACACGCATCTACGAAACGATTGACCCGTTGGTGCCGCCGCGGGGTCAATCGGCAGACCGGGTATAATTCGGCCACAGCCCCGGCGTCGCCACCTCCAGCGAATGCCCGTCGGGATCGCGGAAATACAGGCTGACGCCGCCGCGCGGCCACGCGATGCGGCTCTCGACGTCGATGCCGTGCCCGGCCAGCCGCCGCTCCCAGCCGGCAAGATCGTCCGCGGGGATGGCGAAGCAGAGATGCAGCGCGCCGTGTCCGTCATGCGGCGGGATGGTGCCGCCCGGCGTCGCGCCGGGCACGGCCGCGGCGCCGCGGCGGAACAGCAGCAGCACCTGCGCCCCTGGCACGCCGAGCGCGCACATGCGCGCATCGCGTATGAACAGCGGGAAGCCGAACAGCCGCTCATAGAATGCCTGCGAGCGGTCGAGATCGGCGACGTAGAGCGACGTCTCCAGCACATGCGTCACGCGCGGCGTATCGCGATCCATGCCGGTCTCCTGGCGGCAAGCCTGTTGCGGGACACCAATCGCGGCGCCGCGTCAAGGTTGCGCCGCTTGCCGGCGCCCCGCCGCCGGCCCTAGGGTCGCCGCCAGTCCGGGAAGGAACCGCCGCCACATGCCCGCGCTGATCGACGCTCTCCGTCCCGCCCTGGCCGACGACGCCGCCGAGGCGGCGCTGGCGGCGCGCGTCTGGCGGCCCGATCGCGGCGGCCCGTCGGTGGTTGCACTGCGGCCGGCGGGCGCGTTCGACATCTCCGCCCGCTTTGCCACGATGCGCGACCTGTGCGAGGCCGACGATCCCGCCGCCGCGCTGCGCGCCGCCGCCGGCGAGGCGCTCGGGCCGCTCGATGCGATCCTCGCCAATACGCCGCCCGACGCGCGCGACACGCGGCGTCCCTGGCTGCTCGCGCCCTGCGACCTGCAGGCGATCAAGGCGTGCGGCGTCACCTTCCCGGTCTCCATGCTGGAGCGCGTGATCGAGGAGCGGGCGCGCGGCGACATGGCCGCCGCCGCCGCCATCCGCGCCCAGGTCAACCGGCTGGTCGGCAGCGACCTTGCCAGCCTCAGGCCCGGCTCGGCCGAGGCGATGCAGCTCAAGCAGGTGCTGGTGGAGCAGGGCGCCTGGAGCCAGTACCTCGAAGTCGGCATCGGCCCGGACGCCGAGATCTTCACCAAGGCGCAGCCGATGAGCGCGGTCGGCACCGGCATGGACGCCGGCGTGCATCCCATCTCGTCCTGGAACAACCCGGAGCCGGAGGTG
>JAJZVE010000595.1 GCA_021845835.1 Pseudomonadota bacterium
CTGGGCTCATGCCCAGCGCCTGCGCCACGAGAAGATGGAAGCGGCGCGCGGCCTTCTGGAGCGCTTGACCGAACGCGAACGCGACGTCTTCAATTACCTAACCGACGGTTACGCCAACAAGGTCGTGGCTTACCAGCTTGGTATCTCACCGCGCACGGTCGAGGTGCATCGCGCCCGCATCCTGGAAAAGCTTGATGCCAGCTGTCTTGCCGATCTGGTGCGTATTGCCCAGGACGCGGAATTGCGCGGCACCAGCCAGGCTCTGCAGACAAAGATCTAACCTGGGATTTCCCAGATGAGTACGGATTTCCTAGTACGGTGGAGCCGAATCTGGTATGAATATCAGCCTGTTGCTGTCAGTGAGGGCGCGCATGGAACACCCGGCGGGTGAAGCTCCAATTCCACGGCAGCCGCATCACCTCCGATGCTGACCTTCTGGCCTATCGCGAACTGGACGATGCGCTCGGGCTGACCGATCTGGCGGGTGCGGCATTGTTGGAATGCCGCCGTGGCAAGAACACCCACCACCTGCTGACCGGACGGTTGCGCCAGTCGGTACTCGGACGCCTCGCCAGCTACGAGGATGTGAACGATGCCGAACGTCTGGCGCACGATCCCGCGATGCGAGCCATAGTCGATCATGGCGGGCTGCATCGCCAGGCGGCGTCGACCAGCCAGATGGGTCGGTTCGAGACCGCGTGGCTGACCAGCGAGGCGAACCTCGCGGCGCTGGCTGATCTGTCCGGCACCTGGATCGACCGGGTGCATGCGCGCCGTCCGCAGGCGGCGATCACGCTCGACATGGATAGCAGCGTCAGCGAGACGCACGGCGCCCAGAAGGGCAGCGCCTATAACGGCCACTTCGGCTGCACCTGCTACCATCCGCTGTTCGTGTTCAACCAGTTCGGCGATCTGGAACGATGTGCGCTGCGGCCCGGCAACGTGCACAGCGCCGATGGCTGGCGCGCCGTGGTGGAACCGGTGGTGGGGCGCTACCGGCACCGGACGAAGCGCCGCTATCTCCGCGGCGATGCGGGATATGCCAACCCCGACATTTACGAGTTCCTGGAAGCCGAGTGCTACAAATGCACGATCAGGCTGCCAGCGAATTCAGTCCTGCACGAGCGCATCGGTTGGCTGCTGAAGCGTCCTGTCGGCCGACCATCCCATGCGGTCCGACGCTATTACGCCAGCTTCCACTATCAGGCCGCGCCATGGAGCAAGGCCCGCCGGGTGGTGGCCAAGGTCGAGCGGCATCCCGGCGAGTTGTATCCGCGTGTCGGGTTCATTGTGGCCAACATGGCCCGGCCGCCGGAACGGGTGACGCTGTTCTACAATCAGCGTGGCACTGCGGAGCAGTACATCAAGGAGGGGAAGAACGCGGTCGTCTGGATTCGCCTGTCCTGCCGCCGCTTCGGCGCGAACGCGGTGCGGCTGCAACTGCACGCGCTGGCCTACAACCTCGGCAACTTCCTCCGCACCCTGACCTTGCCCGACGCGGTCAGTCACTGATCCATGACGACGTTGCGCGACCGGCTGGTCAAGATCGGCGCGAAGATTGTCCGGCACGGGCGCTCGACCACGTTCCAGATGGCGGAGGTGATGGTGCCACGCACGCTGTTCCAGCAGATACTCGATGCCATCGCGATGCTCCGTCCGGCGCCGCCGGCTCGGTGTTGAGCGCCGTCGCTACCGGCCGCGCAGACGGTCGGCAGGGGAATTGCGTCCGGTGGACTGCTTACGGGGCCCGATTTTCGGTCAGACCGGACCTGCCGACCGCCAGGGCCGGCGGAGGGCGCCATCGCGGCACCGCCTCCGTTGAAAAGACCGTCGGATGGTGGGTAGGATACCTACGAGTTGGCCGGATGGGCCGGCCATCCAGAGAATGTCGGCGTAGAACGTTTGCGAGAGACGGCGATGCCGGATCGAACAGTCCTCACCCCAATGGCTGAAGCGCCACCAGGCAAGGGAATGAAGGCGGTCATATCGCGCGATGCGCTTCAGGCGCTTATCGACGCCCTCGCCGCCAACTACCGCGTGCTGGGGCCAACCGTACGCGACGGGGCGATCGTCTATGACGAAATTTCAGACCTTACCCAACTGCCGGCAGGGTGGAAGGACGACCAGAACGCGGGGAGGTACCGTCTGGAGCGGCGGTTCGACGAAGCACTATTCGGCTTTGCCGTCGGCCCGCATTCCTGGAAGCAGTTTCTCCATCCGCCCGTTGAGGTGCTGTGGACTGCACGCCAGGGCGATAATGGTCTTTCGATCGAGCCAGCCTCCATTGAGCTGCCAAACTTCGCCTTCATCGGCGTACGTGCTTGCGAGATCAAGGCGATTGCCATCCAGGACAAGGTCTTTCTCGGCGGCCCTTACGTCGACGCAGCCTATGGCTCACGGCGGCAGGATGCTTTCATTGTGGCGGTCAATTGTGCGGAGGCTGGGGGCACCTGCTTCTGTGTCTCGATGGAAACGGGACCAATGGCGGAAAGCGGCTTTGATCTTGCGCTGACCGAACTGCTCGATGAGGCGCGCCATGAGTTCCTCATCGAGGTTGGCAGCGACAAAGGCGCCGCACTGCTTGACCGCCTGCCCTTTCGCACGGCCTCCGACGCAGACCTCGCGGCCGCGACAGCCATTATCGCGCAGACGCGCAGCCGGATGGGCCGCACCCTCGAAACCGAGGGCATCAAGGAACTGCTTCAGTCAAACCCAAATCATCCACGGTGGGACGATGTCGCGAAGCGGTGTTTGACCTGCGGCAACTGCACCATGGTCTGTCCGACCTGCTTCTGCACCACGGTTGAAGACCACAGCGATCTCACCGGCAACACGGCCGAGCGGGTCCGCAAATGGGATTCCTGCTTCGCACTGGACTTTTCCTATCTTCACGGCGGCAGCGTGCGGCAGACGGGACACTCGCGATACCGGCAGTGGATCACTCACAAGCTCGCGAGCTGGATCGACCAGTTCGGCACCTCCGGCTGCGTCGGCTGTGGCCGCTGCATCACCTGGTGCCCGGTCGGCATCGATATCACGGAGGAAGCGGCCGCCATCCGTGTCAATCCCGAGGCAGCAAAGGGTGGGTAGCATGGAGGGGCTGGAGCGCATCCTAAGAGAGCATACTTTCTTCGCCGGATTCCCCGAGGACCAGATCGCGCTGGTCGCCGGCTGCGCACGTAACCACCGCTTCGACGCGGGCAAATATCTCTTCCGCGAAGGCGAGTCGGCCAACGAATTCTTTTTGATACGTCATGGCAAAGTTGCGCTGGAAATCGCGGCCCCGGGACAGCCACCGATCGTCATGTCGACGCTTGAAGAAGGCGAGATCGTCGGCGCTTCCTGGCTGGTCCCCCCCTATCGGTGGACCTTCGATGCACGTGCGGTCGAGCTTGTCCGGGCCCTCGGTATTGACGCCGCATGCCTGCGCGGAAAATGCGAAGCCGACCATCATCTGGGATATGAGATGATGAAGCGTTTCGCGCCCATCCTGGTAAAGCGGCTCCACGCCACACGGTTGCAGATTCTGAATGTTTACGGGAAGCGCTGAGATGGTCCGGAAACCGCTGGCGGCTTCTGTCGATCCGTTCGTGCCGCAGCTCTACCGTGTCGACAGTGTCCGCCGCGAGCTATCCGACACCGTGACACTGGAAATCACACCACCGCAGGGATCTCGTCCGGTCTATATACCGGGTCAATTCAATATGCTCTACGCCTTCGGCGTCGGCGAGGTTGCGATCAGTATCAGCGGCGATTGCGCAGACGATCGAACCTTCGTCCACACTGTGCGCGACGTGGGGGCCGCGAGCCGCGCGATCGCGTCCCTCGACGTCGGGGCCACGATCGGAGTTCGCGGGCCGTTCGGAACGGCATGGCCGGTTGCTGAATCGGAAGGCTCCGATATCGTCATCGTGGCCGGCGG
>JAJZVE010000596.1 GCA_021845835.1 Pseudomonadota bacterium
TCCCGGTCACCCCGTTCGAGCAGAACTGCGCCCTGCTGTGGGAGGAATCCACGCGGCGCGGGGCGGTGGTCGATCCGGGCGGCGACGCGCCGCGCATCCTGGAGGCGGTGTGCGCGCACGGCGTGACGGTGGACACCATCCTGCTCACCCACGGTCATCTGGACCACGCCGGCGGCGCGGACGAGTTGCGTCGCCTGCTGGCGGCCGAAGGGCAGGCGGCGCCGATCGTCGGGCCGGACCGGCGCGACCAGTTCCTGCTCGACGGCATTTCCGCGCAGGCACGCGCGTTCGGCATTGCCGGCCTCGCCGACGCCACGCCAGACCGCTGGATCAGCGAGGGGGAGCAGGTGGCGATCGGCGGCGTCGCCTTCGACGTGCTGCACTGCCCGGGCCACACCCCGGGCCATGTCGTGTTCGTCGCGCCCACCTTGCGGCTGGCGCTGCTGGGCGACGTGCTGTTCCGCGGCAGCATCGGCCGCACCGATTTCCCCTATGGCGACCACGACGCGCTGCTGCGCGCCATCGCCGACAAGCTGTTGCCGCTCGGCGACGACATGCGCTTCCTGTGCGGCCACGGCCCATCCTCCAGCATCGGCGAGGAGCGGCGCGGCAATCCCTTCCTGGCCGGCCTGCGGCCGGGAACCGGAGCCGCCGGCCGCGATTGATGCGCCATGCGTAGCTGTTTGCCTCGCCGCGCGGCGGTCCTGCTGATCCTGATGCTGGCCGTGCCGCTCGGCGGCTGCGGCTCGCTGCTGACCGAAAGCACGACGACCGGTGCGGGCATTGCCGGCGCCGGCATCGCCAGCGCCGTCACCAAGGACGCGGCCGTCGGGGCTGCGATCGGCCTCGGCGTCGCGGCGGGCGCCAATTCGGGGCTGATGTACGTCGAGCGGGTCGTGCATTCCAGGACCCAGGACAGCATCGCCGCCGCCGCCGGCCCGCTGGCGGAGGGCGCCGTCGCCTCCTGGAGCGTCTCGCACGTCGTGCCGATCGAGTTGCCCGAGCACGGCGAGGTCGCGGTCAGCCGCGTCATCGACGGGCCGGACTTCGCCTGCAAGGAGATCATCTTCTCCGTTGACGAGGGCGAGGCGGCGCAGCGCCGGCGGTCCTTCTTCACCGCCTATATCTGTCGTGACGGCACGCAATGGCGCTGGGCGACGGCCGAGCCGGCGACGGCGCGCTGGGGCGCGCTGCAATGAGGCTGGCCACGGCCCGGGCGGTGATGCTGCTGCCGCTGGTCCTGCTTGGCGGCTGCCAGCCCAGCGCGACCCTCACCGGCATCGCCACTGGCAGCGTGGCCGGGGCGGCGACCGCGAATCCGGCGGTCGGCTACGCGGTCGCGATCGGCACCGCGGCGGCGGCGGATGCGCTGTTCAAGCGCGTCGGCCGCACGCGCCAGCACGCCGAACAGCAGGCCATCGCCGATGCCGCCGCCGCGCTCGACGAGGGCGACGCTGCGCCCTGGCGGATTCGCCACGACATCCCGATCGGCAACGAGCACGGCGAGGTGCGGGTGGTGCGGGTGATCACGACGCCGCTTGCCGAGTGCCGGGAGATCGTGTTCTCGGTCGAGGACGCGCCGCAGCCGCCGAGCTGGTACGGCACCAGCATCTGCCGCGAAGCGAGCGGCTGGCACTGGGCGCTGGCGGAGCCGGCGGTGGCCCGCTGGGGCTATCTGCAGCAGGCGATCCCGTAGCGCACGCCGGCTGGAGGCGGCCCTCGGGACAGGCATGGCGTGCTCGCGCGGGCGGCCGAACGTCAGGCGGCGCGCACGTCGCTTACCAGCCGATCGACCTCCATCGACAGGTCGGCCGCGCGGCGAGAGAGTTGCCCGGTGGCGGCGAGGACCTGGGCGGCGGCGGCGTCGGCATCGTTGGCGGCACGCGACACGCCGGCGATGTTGGCCGTGATGTCCTGCGTGCCGGCCGCGGCCTGCTGGACGGTTCGCGCAATCTCCTGCGTGGCGGCGCCCTGCTCCTCGATCGCCGTGGCGATGCCGGTGGCAATGCGGTCAACTTCCCCGATGGTCGCGACGATTCCGCCGATTGCGGCGACCGCCTGCTGCGTCGCCGACTGGATCTGCGCCACCTGCTGGCTGATCTCGTCGGTCGCCTTCGCGGTCTGCCCGGCGAGGTTCTTGACCTCGGCAGCGACCACGGCGAATCCCTTGCCGGCGTCGCCGGCGCGGGCGGCCTCGATGGTGGCGTTGAGAGCGAGCAGGTTGGTCTGTCCGGCGATGCTCCTGATCAGGCCGACCACGTCGCCGATCCGCTGCGCGCCCTCGGCCAGCGCCCGGACGATGCCGTCCGTGCGCGCTGCGTCCTCCGCCGCGCGGCCGGTGATCCCGGTGGACAGGGCGACGTGGCGGCTGATCTCGCCGATCGAACTGCCGAGTTCCTCGGCGGACGCGGCGACGGTCTGGACACCGGCGCTCATTTGCCGGGCCGCTCCGGCGACGGCGGTGGCCTGCGTGCTGGTCTGCGCGGCGACCGTGGTCATGTTGGCGGCGGTCGCTTCGAGACCTTCGACCGCGGCGGCGACGCCGACCGCGAGATCGCCGACTTTCGCCTCGAAGTCGTGCAGCAGCGTCGCAAGCGTGGCGGCGTGGCGTTCCCTGGCGATCCGCGCCGCGTCCTCGGCGGCGGCCAGATGCATCGCGGCGATGCTGTTCTGCTTGAACACTTCGACGGCCTGCGCCATGGCGCCGATCTCGTCGGCCTGATCCTGCGCCGGCACCTCGATGGTCCGGTCGCCTTCGGCCAGGCGACGCATCGCCGTCGTCATCGCGGTCAGCCGCCGGCTGATCACGCGCCGGAAGATCAGCCGGATCGCCAGCACCAGCAGCAGCGTTCCGCAGATCGACACGGCCGCCAGCAGGGCGAACATGTGCCGCAGCGCCGCGAATTCCGCCGTGGTGGCCAGGCTGCTGGAAAACACGGCGATCACCTGGCCGTCGGTCAGGTTCATGGCCCTGCCGTGGCAATCATGGCAGACCTTCTGCGTCGCCCCCGGCGTGACGCCAAGGACGATGGGCAGGCTGTAGCGGTATGCGCCGCCGACGAACCGCCCCACGGGACGGGCGGTGCGCAAGGCCTCCTCGTCGATCGCGTCGCGGGGCGGCTTGTCCGCGCGCGGCGCCGCGAGGCCGGCGTCGGACGACGGCTCGGCGCCTGCCGAATCGCCGAACAGGGCGGCATGCCCGGGGTCCGCCATGAACGCCGTGACCTGCGGTCCCCAGACGCTCCACAGGCTGCCGGGATAATCGGCGTTGCGGTGTTCGAACCAGCGGTTGAAGACCCTGATCGCGACGCCGTCCCGGTCGCCGACGCGCTGCTCCATCGCGCTGGACACCAGTGCGCTCAGGGACCTGAGTTCGTTTTCCGAGGTGTGGCGCAGCTTCTCCTCGACCTTCGAGCTTTCGAACCAGCCGACGAGCAGCGTGACACAGAGAGCGAACAGCAGCAGGCCAAGGCTGGCAGTCAGCATGAACCTGGCCTGCAGGCCAGGCCTGTTCCACCGGATCGACATCGGGATGCCCTGATACGGTCGCGCTCGCGTGTCGCGACCGCCCGGCATCGTGGCGACGGCAGGTTGAAAGATCGTGAAAGCCGAACCGGGACGCCGCCGATGCATGCCGCCGTGCCGGGGACCGCTGCCCCCGCTGCCGGCGCTCGCCGCCTCGCTCGCCCGAACAGCCCGCGCAGGGCGGGAAAGCGCAGCGCCTCCCGCCGCGTCCGCCGCCGGCGCGGCCACGCCGAAAATCCCGCTTGCCCAGGTCGGGGGTGCCGTGTTCCTAATCCGTTCGTGCCCCCCGCCACCCCTCCCGCGCCGGCCGCAACGCTTGCCGGCATCATCGACCTGCTCTGCCGCGCCGTCGCCGCGCGCGGCGTGGGCGGGTGGCTCGGCGGGCTG
>JAJZVE010000597.1 GCA_021845835.1 Pseudomonadota bacterium
GACGCCGAGGAGTGCAATCACGTCGCGCAGCTCTCGCCAATGCGCCAGCGTCTCGCGTACCCGCTCGGCGAGGGCATAGTGCTCCGCCCCGACGACTTGCGGGTCCAGCAGCACGGAGGACGAGGCAAGCGGATCGACCGCCGGGTAGATGCCCTCCGCCGCCATACCGCGGGAGAGCACGATCGCGCTTTCCATGTGGCTCGAAATGGCGGTGACGGCGGGGTCGGTGAAGTCGTCCGCCGGCACGTAAACCGCCTGGATCGCGGTGATCGCGGCGCCGGCTACCGAGGCGATGCGCTCCTGCAACGCCGCCACTTCCGTCGCCAACGTCGGCTGGTAGCCCACGCGCGATGGCAGACGGCCCAGCAGGCCGGACACCTCGCTGCCCGCCTGCACGAAGCGGAACACGTTGTCCATCAGCAGCAGCACGTTCTGGTGCTTCCGGTCACGGAAATACTCGGCGATGGTGAGCGCACTCAGCCCAACCCGCCAGCGGGCGCCTGGCGGTTCGTTCATCTGGCCATAGACCAGCACGGTCTGGCCCAGAACGCCAGAGGCCCGCATGTCGTGAAGCAGTTCGTGACCTTCGCGCGAACGCTCGCCGACACCCGCGAACACCGAAATGCCCTGGTACTTCTCCGCCATCGTGTGGATGAGTTCTATCACCAGGACGGTCTTGCCGACGCCCGCGCCCCCGAACATCGCGGCCTTGCCGCCCTGCGCGAGCGGTACCAGAAGGTCGATCACCTTGATCCCGGTCTCGAAGACCACGCTTGCGGTTGTCTGCGCCGTCAGTGGCGGCGGGCGGCGATGGATCGGCCAGCGTTCGATATCGGCCGGCAGCTGCGCTCCCTGGTCCTGCACCGCACCCGTCACGTCGAGCAGGCGGCCCAGTACGGCGTTGCCGACCGGCATGGTGATCGGCGCGCCGGTTGCCTCCACTTCGATACCGCGCCGAAGCCCCGCCGTCGGCTGCAACGCGACCGCCCGGACCGTCGTGCGATCGAGGTGACTCTGCACTTCCGCGATCAGCGCACCGGGTCGATCCCACCTGACCGACAGCGCCTCCTCGATCGGGGGAAGCGGAGCGTCGTCGAATGCCACGTCGATGACCGGCCCACGCAGCGCTACGACCCGGCCACGGCCCGGCGCAGGCGACGGTGGACCGCCAAGGGACACAGGTATTGGCTCAGGGCGGCTCGGCGAGTGCATTCGGGTTCTCTGCCTGCGCGCGCACGACATTGGCGCGGCTGCCGATGCCGACGAGCTTGCTGCGATGCGTGATGGGCACCGCCTTGATCCGATGGCGCGCCAGCGGATTGGCCGGTTCCGAAACGCTGGCGTCTAGCGGCGTCGTGATTGCCGGGGTGGCGATGAGATCGCAGGGTTTGCGGTCGTTGATCCGGTGGTAATCCAGCAAGGCCGTCGCCAGTTCGGTCCGCTCGGCCAGCACGTTGAGCCACCCAGCCCGCTTCACGACATGTTCATTGCTGAAGGGGCGCATCAGATCCCCTTCGCTCACCATGCCGAGCACATGTCCGGCTTCGCCGCAGACCGGCATGGCGCTGCTCTCGTGGTCGCTGAGCAGCTTCGCGATTCGCGCGATCGGATCATCTGGCTGCACCGTCACGACATCCCGTGTCATGACCTCGGTAGCGATGAGCGACATCTCTGCTCTGCCTCCGTGGCGCAAGATCCGGATGCGACTTCGATCACGCGACGCCCTGGAGGACATTGATCTGCCTCAAGGGCGACGAAGTACGCGCATGGAGCGCACGCACGGTCCTTTGGTCTGGGCTTCAGTGGCCTCATGAGTGAAAGTCGTGCTCACCAATGTCCCGGGTCCGAAATTTCTAGGCGCATTGTTTTTGGACGGTGAGGGTTCGGCGACAGAGGCGGGCGATGGATGCGAGAATGTCGTCGGCCCAATCTCGTGGCATGCACTGGCCGATGGGGCAGGCCGCATCGGCAGCAACGGCTGGGTGCGATCAAGCGCCTGGATCTGCGACTTCCCATCGACGCAGGGTACCGGCGCACGATCCGGTGGATCGAGATAGAAGCCGACGATGCCGCGTGCTGCAACGCGCTGGAGAACGCGCTCGATGGCCATGGCGTCGTCACAACATCGGCGATCTTCTCATTGCCGATCTTGCGCGGCGCGCCGGGCCGGGATTCGTGGAGCAGTTCGTCCAGACGCTTCGCCACAGACCGGAACAGAACACTAGGCCCTGTTAGAGCTTGATGTTTGTTCCCATGTCATCGGCATGACGGACGGAACTGGACAGCAGGTTTTCACGGACGAGGCATGGGCGGTCTGGGAGCCGCTGATTGAAGAGGTCAGGCCGCGTGGCAAGACGCCACCGAAGGATTTGCGCCGCACGATCTCGGCAATCTTCTGGCGCCACCGGAACGGGGCGAAGTGGCGCGGCATCCCGGCGGAGCTTGGCCCATGGTGGCTGGCGGCGCAGTTGTTCATCCGATGGGCGAAGCTGGGCGTCTGGGAACGCCTGCTCGACCTTGCCCAGCGTCGTGGCGTCGCGCTCGGCATGACCTTCATCGACGGGACCAACATCCGTGCCCACCACAAGGCGGCGGGCGCGAAAAAGGGGGGGCGATGGCAAGGAGCGAGATGTGCGCGAGGCGCTTGGCCGCTCTCGCGGCGGCTACGGCACCAAAGCCTGCGTGATCGCCGATGGTCATGGACGGGCGATTGCCTTCGCGCTCGCGCCCGGGCAGGCGCACGAACTGCCGCTCGCACCGGGCCTGCTTGGATGTCTGCCGGATGTGCCGGGCTGGATCGTCGGCGACAAGGGCTTCGCTTCGGACGCCTTCCGCGCGCGCATCTGGGATATGGGGGCGCGTCCGGCCATTCCGGCAAAACGAAACGATGCCCCGGTCGCCTGCCCGGAGTGGATCTACCAGAACCGCAATATCGTCGAACGTCTCTGGGCACGTCTGAAAGAGTGGCGGGCCGTCGCTACACGCTACGAAAAGACCGCCCGTTCCTTCCTCGGTATTCTGTGCCTCGCCGCAACAGCAGATTGGCTCAAGCTCTAACAGGGCCTAGGGCTGGTACAACTGCTTGCACTGAAAGGCACGCTTGCGCATCGGGCGCTCGGCTGGATCTGGGCAGTGCTGATGGCAACACTCGCGCTCAGTTCGTTCTGGATCCACACGATTCGCAGCATCGGGCCGTTCAGCCCGATCCATGCGCTTTCGCTGTTCACGCTTGCGACCCTGCCGGTGGCTCTCTGGCACGCGCACCGGCATCGAATCGCGCAGCATCGGTTCGCCATGCTGATGCTGTTCGCCGGCGCCCTGGTGATCGCCGGCGCGTTCACACTCTACCCCGGCCGGATCATGCATCGCGTCGTGTTCGGCGGCTGAGTGCGCCATCAGTCTCCGCAGTTCACGTGACCGGAGGCGATGCAGTCCTGCCGCTCCATGTAGGCGGCAAAAAGCGGGAACAACCGCCAGCCGGCAAGGCCAAGCGCCACCAGCGCCAGCAGCACCAGGGCGGGCAGCCACCCAACGACAGGACGTCGGTCATTGTCCATGCCGCCCCGTGCCACAGGCCGCGCGCCGCGCAAAGCCCCTTACGCGGCCACCCGCCTGCGCCGTCAGCCGGCCGCCTGCAGCGCGGCGTTGGCCCTGGCGAGCGCGGCGTCGATCGCCGCCTGCTGCACCGGCGTCGGTGCGGCGCCGGTGTTGAACAGTTGCACCTCGGTCTGCGCCGCGACGATGATTTCCGGCAGCAACTGCACGCCGGCGGCGACCAGTTGCAGCACCAGCGGGGTCAGGGACAGCATGGGCGTCTCCTACTTCGCAGCCGGGATGACGGCGGACAGCGCGCCGACGGCGGATACCGCCAGCGACAGGTCGGCGGACGCGCCGGATGCCTCGGCCGTCC
>JAJZVE010000598.1 GCA_021845835.1 Pseudomonadota bacterium
CTTTGTAGTTGCCATGGTCGTCGTATGCATCGGGATGATAGACCGCACGCACCAGTTCCCAGTCGCAGCGGTCGACGCCGCGCGCGTAGCGATACAGCAATTCCTGGATTTCCAGCCGGTCCGCCAGCCGTTTCAGCCGGTCTGCGTCTGTTTGCATCTGCGCCTCCAAGGCCGGATAAGGACTCGAATCGCTCAATGATGACATGCAAGCCGCCATCTTGCCATGTCTGCACTGGCATCCGGGCGAGCGTCAGGGCGTTCGGCTTACCCTCGCAAATGCAGTCGCCGGTGTGCGGCGGCAGTCCGTTCAGCACGCCGTTCATCTCGGCGTCGAAGATGTTCCTGGCGACGGTGGCGGCGGGAGCGTTGACCTCCCACACGATCGCTCCGCGATAGCCGAGCCTGCGCGCTTTTTTGGTGATCAGAACGTCTTTGGTGGGCGCATCGCGCAGCACCAGGGCTGCGGGCGCGACGGCGATCGCTTGCGTGAACGGCGCCGAGACGTCCGTATTGCCGCCCCTGAAGTCATCGCGTGCCGGAACCTTGTGGCCGCGAGCGGTCAGGACGGCGTTTCGCGTGCCCTCGCGCGGCATGAAGCCCGCGACGAGGCGATCCGTCAGCACCACGGCATGCAGGGCCGCGGCGTGATGATCGACCTCACGGCGCACGACGGCACGCAGCATGCGCTCGCCGCCGACAACATCTGGGTCGATGGCACGCCCGCCTTTGGCGAAAGAGAGCGCTACGCGGCTACTCCGCCGCCACGGGGGCCGCAGCGAATCCCAGCGCGCCCGCGGCGCGCAGCGCCGCGATGGCCGCCGCGTCGAAGCCGAACTCCGCCAGGATTTCGTCCGTGTGTTCGCCGTGGCGCGGCGGCAGGCGGGTCGCGCGCGGCGGCGTTTCGCTCATTGCAAAGGGGGCGGCCACCGACCGCAGCGCCCGCCCGCCGGCTTCCTGCTCGACGACGGCGCCGATCGCCGCAAGCTGCGCATCGTCCGCGGCTTCAGCAACGCTGTTCACCTTGGAGACGTTCACCTTCGCCGCCCCGAGCTTCGCCACCAGTTCCCGGCATGACAGCCGGCCCGTCGCCGCGCTCAATGCCGCGATCAGCGCGTCGCGGTTGCGGCGGCGGTCGAAGGCGGTGGTGAATTCCGGCCGATCGAGCCGCTCCGGGTCGAGCGCCAGCGCCAGCCGCCGCCACATGTCGTCGGCCGGAGCGATGATGATCACGGTGCCGTCGGTCGCCGGGAACGCCTGGTTCGGCACGCTCAGATGATTGGCGGTGCCCATGCGTTCGCGCACCGTCCCGTCGAGCCAGTATTCAGTGTAGAAATAGTTCATCAGATGGGCGCCGCTGCGCAGCAAGGAGGTTTCCACGCGCTGTCCGTGCCCGGTCCTTTCACGGTGCAGCAGCGCCGCCAGGACGGCCGCGACCAGGCCGAGGCTCGCATGCAGGTCGATGACCGCCGTGCCGCAGCGCACCGGCGGCCGGTCGGCTTCGCCGGTCAGGCTCATCAGGCCGCTATGGGCCTGCAGGCTCAGGTCGTTCGCGCCCAGGTGCGCGAGCGGGCCGCGGTCGCCGTAGGCGGAGAACTCGCAATAAACGAGCCGCGGGTTCGCGACCTTCAGGGTGTCGTAATCGAGCCCGAATTTGGCCATCGCGCCGGGGCGGAAGTTGTTGACGACCACGTCGCAACGGGCGGCGATCGCGGCGGCGACCTGCCGTGCCGCCGGCTGGCGCAGATCGAGCACGATGCTGCGCTTGTTGCGGTTCAGCGCCAGAAACGAGGGGCTGGCGCCGAAATCGCGCATCGCCTCCGCGGCCATCCCGAACGTGCGGGCATCGTCGCCGCGGCCGGGTTCCTCGATCTTGATCACATCGGCACCCAGATCGCCGAGGATTTGCGTCGCCGCCGGGCCGGCGAAGATCCGCGAAAAATCGAGCACCCGCAGTCCGCTGAGGACGCTGTCCACGTTCCCTCTCTCTCGCTCGGGCATGGCGCGGGGCCAGGTGTCCCCGTGCCCGAGAGCTAGCACCGCCCGCCGGAGGGGCAAACGCGCGCCACGCGAGCAGTCCCTTTTCAGCCTGCGCAACGGCCGTGCCGGTCCTGTCGGCGGGATGTTCGGCACCCGGCGCGGTTGATCGTCCTCCGCGCCTGATCCATCGTCGCCCCGGTGCAAACCGGCGGGAGCATTCCGTGGACAGCCTGCGCGGCCTTCGTGCGTTCGTCATCGCGGTGCAGAGCGGCAGCCTGTCGTCGGCCGGGCGCCAGATCGGCATGTCGCCGGCTTCGATCTCCCGCTACCTCAATGCGCTGGAGGAGAGTATCGGCAGCCGCCTGTTGAACCGCAGCAGCCGCAAGCTCACGCTGACGGAAGCGGGCAGAATATATTTCCGCTATGCCGAGCACATACTCGACCAGCTTGAGGAAGCCCACAGCAATATCTCGCAGTTGCAGCACTCTCCCAAGGGTGTGCTGCGCGTGCATTCCCGGCACCTGATCGGTACGCAGAGGCTTGTTCCGGCGATTCCGGAGTTTCTGCGGCGCTATCCCGACATCAAGATCGACCTCATGCTGTCCAACAACGCGATCGATCTGGTGGAGCAGAACGTCGACCTGGATATCCGCATCGGTCAGCTTCAGGACTCGGCGCTGATCGCCCGCAAGCTGCTGAGCAGCGAACGCCTGGTATGCGCCTCGTCCGACTATCTGCGCCACGCGCCTCCGCTCGTTGTGCCTGCTGATCTCGTTCACCACAACTGCCTGACCTATCGCATCAACATGGGTCCGACGACGTGGCGCTTCGCCGACCGCACCGGCACGATCGCCGAAGTGGCGGTGGAAGGCACATTCCAGACCGACAGCGGCCCGTCGCTGCACGCACTGGCCCTGGCAGGCGTGGGGGTGGTGTTGATGCCGGACTGGTCGGTGCGCGACGATCTGCGCGCCGGCAGGCTCACCGCGCTGCTTTCCGAATTCCGGGTGAGCTACGGCGCCTTCGAAACCGGCGTCTATGCCGTCTATCAGCGGAGCCGCCAGATGTCGGCGAAGGTTCGCCTGTTCCTCGATTTCCTGACCGAGCTGTTCCGCGAGACCGCGCGATAGCGGCACCCGGCATCCCGGCAGCGCGCAAACGCGGCATCGCCTGTTCACGCCTGCGCCGTCGCGCTAGGGTTTCGGAAATTGCGCGGGAGGGCAGGATGCAGGCCAGCGTCTGGGAACGTCGCGCCGTGGTGGCTGCCGTGGCGGCGGCGGTCGCGGTGCCGCGAGTGGCCGCGGCGCAGGCGGTGAAGTGGTCCGCGGGCACGGAGAAGGCGACGCTGGCGGCACCGCCGGGGGCGACCGACTGCCACCATCACATCTACGATTCGCGCTTCCCGATCGACCCGGCGGCGACGCTCAGGCCGGGCGACGCGACGGTCGCCGACTATCGTGCGCTGCAGCGCCGCATCGGCACCACGCGCAATATCGTGGTGCAGCCGTCCACCTATGGCGTGGACAACCGTTGCCTGCTGGATGTGCTGGCGCAGTTCGGCGTGGCGGCGCGCGGCGTCGCGGTGGTCAACACGTCGGTGGCCGATGACGAGCTGCAGCGCCTGCACGCCGCCGGCGTGCGCGGCATCCGCTTCAACCTGGTGCAGACCGGGGCGACGACGCCGGACATGGTGGCGCCGCTCGCCGCGCGGGTGAACCGGCTGGGCTGGCACGTCCAGGTGCATGCGCTGCCGTCGCTGATCGTCGCCCATGCCGCGCTGTGGCGCGACCTGCCCTGCCCGGTGGTGTTTGACCACATGGGCCATCCGCACGAACCCGACGGCGCCGGCGATCCCGTGGTCTCCCTGCTGAGCGACCTGGCGCGGCACGGCAAGGCGTGGGTGAAGCTCTCGGGCGTCTATATGGACAGC
>JAJZVE010000599.1 GCA_021845835.1 Pseudomonadota bacterium
GATCGGCGACCGCGTGGTGGTGCCGTTCACCATCATCTGCGGCGAATGCGACCAGTGCCGGCGCGGCAATTTCTCGGTCTGCGAGCGCACCAACCGCAACCGTAAACTGGCCGACAGCGTGTTCGGCCACGCCACGGCGGGGCTGTACGGCTACACGCATCTCACCGGCGGCTATGCCGGCGGGCAGGCGGAATATGTCCGCGTGCCCTATGCCGATGTCGGCCCCGTGAAGATCCCCGACGGACTCACCGACGAACAGGTGCTGTTCCTGGGCGACATCTTCCCCACCGGCTGGCAGGCGGCGGCGCAATGCGACATCGAGCCGACCGACACGGTCGCGGTCTGGGGCGCCGGCCCGGTCGGCCAGTTCGCCATCCGCAGCGCGATCCTGCTCGGCGCGCGGCAGGTGATCTCGATCGACCGGCTGCCGGAGCGGCTCTCCATGTCCAGCGCCGCCGGCGCCATCCCGGTCAACTTCGAGGAGGAAAGCGTCATCGGCCGCCTCAACGACCTCACCGATGGCAAGGGACCGGAGAAATGCATCGACGCGGTGGGGCTGGAGGCGCACGCCACCGCGACCATCGACTCCATGTATGACCGCGCCAAGCAGGCGATGATGCTGGAGACCGATCGCCCGCACGTGCTGCGCGAGATGATCTATGCCTGCCGTCCCGCCGGCATCCTCTCCATCCCCGGCGTCTATGGCGGCCTGCTCGACAAGATTCCGTTCGGCGCGCTGATGAACAAGGCGCTGACCGTGCGCACCGGCCAGACGCACGTGAACCGCTGGACGGATGATCTGCTGCGACGGATCGAGGAAGGCCAGATCGACCCGTCCTTCGTCGTCACGCATCGCGCGAAGTTGCAGGACGGGCCGGAGATGTATCGCACCTTCCGCGACAAGCAGGACGGCTGCGTCAAAGTGGTGCTGACACCGTAAGGGAGGCAACGATCATGGCGAAGCGACAGGCGCTGACGGTGCAGCGCGGCCGGCTGACCCCGGCGCGCGACACGGTGGCGCAGGACCTCGGCTGGTTCAGCATCGGCCTGGGGCTTGCGGAACTTCTCGCCCCGCGCGCGGTCGGCGCGATGGTGGGCATGCGGCGGACCGCGCCGCTGATCTCGCTCTATGGCGTGCGGGAGATCGCAACCGGCGTCGGCATTCTCGCCGCCCCCGACCCGACGCCCTTCGTCTGGGGCCGCGTGGCGGGCGATGCGCTGGATGCGGCGACGCTCACGCTCGGCCTGGTCGGCCGGCGCGGGCGCGGGCGCGCGCTGCTGGCGCTGCTCGCGGTCGGCGGCGTCGCCGCGCTCGACGTGCTGTGCGCGCAGTCGCTGTCGTCGCGCGCGGCGCAGCGGCCGGGCCGCCGCTTCGACTACGAGGACCGCAGCGGCTGGCCGCGCCCGCCGGAGATGATGCGCGGCGCGGCCCGCCCGACGCCGTCCGCGGCCCAACCGCACGCCGCGCCGCAGGACGTGGCCCCGCGCACCGAACCCTCGCCGCCCCCCGGCGGCAGCCGGCCCGTGGTGCTGTCCTAGCGCGCCCGCCGCGTCGCGATCCGACAGCGAAACGGTATGGAAAGATTTTCATTGCGCCTCTGCGTGCCTTCGGTGACTGTTGCCTGATCGGCGACGCCTGAGGGAACGCGGCAGTGACCAGCACGACAGTCATATATAGCGGCCAGCGTAAGACCTTCACGGTCGCCACGACCGGCACCTACGACATCGTCGCGGACGGCGCGCAGGGCGGCAACGCGGGCGGCAACGCCGGCGGCGACGGCGCGCAGGTCGGCGGCGACTTCGTGCTGACCGCCGGCACGACGCTCGACATCGTCGTCGGCGGCCAGGGCGGTGCCCCCACCGGCGCCGGCGGCGGCGGCGGCGGTGGCGGCGGTACATTCGTTATCGAGACATCGACCGGCGGCGCCACTGTGCGGGATGTGCTGCTGATCGCGGGCGGCGGCGGCGGTGCCGGGAATGCCTCCGGTAACCTCCATGGCGCCGGCTACGCAGGCCTGACCGGCCGCGCCGGCGGAAATGGCGCGGGCCGGAGAGCCGGTGTCGGCGGGGCGAACGGTGCGGGGGGAACTGGTGCGCTAGTGCAAGACGGGGGCGGCGGCGGCGGCTATTCCGGCGGCGCCGGTGGAACCTCAGGCCCTGCGGGGGACGGCACCGGCAGGACCGGATCCTATGCCGGTGGCAGTTCCGTTCAAGGTGGCTTTCATGCACTCTATGCTTCGGGCGCCGGCGGGTATGGCGGCGGCGGCGGCGGTGGCTTCGGCGGCGGCGGCGGCGGCGGTGGCTTCGGCGGCGGCGGCGGCGGCTACTTCGCTTTCACTGGCTACGGCGGCGGCGGCGGCGGCTCCCTCAACAACGCCATCGCCGACGCCAACCAAACGGCCACCGCCGGCATCAACACGGGCAACGGCTTCGTCTCGATCACCCCGGTCTGCTACCTGCGCGGCACCCGCATCCTGACCGCGTCGGGCGAGGTGCCGGTGGAAGACCTCAAGCCCGGCGACCTGCTGGTGACGCGCTTCGGCCCGCTGCGGCCGGTGAAGTGGATCGGGCGGCAGAGTTTCGCCGGCCGCTTCCTCGGCCGCACCAACGCCCCCGTCCGCATCCGCGCCGGCGCCCTGGCCGAGAACACGCCCCGCCGCGACCTGACCGTCTCGCCCGGCCATGGCGTGCTGGTCGATGACCGTCTCGTCTCCGCCTTCCTGCTGGTCAACGGCGTCACCATCAGCCAGGACGCGACGGAGGACGTGGTCGATTACTTCCACATCGACTTCGGCGTGCATGACTGCGTGATCGCCGAGGGTGCCTGGGCGGAAAGCTACGCCGAGCAGCGCAACCGCGCGATGTTCCACAACGCCGACGACTTCGCCGCCGCCTTCCCCGGCCACGTGCCGGCGTATCAGGAAACCTGCCTGCCGCAGGTCAACGACCCCCATCACCCCGACCTGCCCGCGCTGCGCCGCGCGGTGCTCGCGCGCGTGCCCGACGGACACGTCACCGAGGACGCCGACGTGCACCTGCTGGCCGACGGCAGGCGCGTCGATCCGGTGGCCGCCGACGAAACCGGCTGGACCTTCCGCGTGCCGGCCGGCACGGCGACGCTGCGCCTGTGTTCGCGTGCCTGCAGCCCGTCGCTGGTCGGCGTCAACGCCGATCCGCGCCCGCTCGGCCTGCGCATCGCCACACTCGCCTTCCGCTTCGCCACCGGCGGCCGCGCCGTGCCCCTCGCCACTCTGCCGGACGCCGGCTGGCACGGTCTGGAACAGGACGAATCCGGCCCGTTCCGCTGGACCGACGGCGCCGCCCGCCTGCCGGTGCCGGTGCCCTATGGCGCGGCGGCCGACGGCTACGACCTCGTCATCACCGGCAAACGCCTGCGCTGCTACCTGCACGCCGAGGAGGCCCGCGCCGCCTGACGGCACGCGGGGCGGCAGCAGGCCGGGCTGGGCCGGGCGCAAAATTCCCGCTTTCCCAGCCCGGCGTGAATTGTTAGTTTGTCTGTCATGCCCGCCACCCCGCCCCCGTCCCTCCCCCCGGCCGACGGCTTCGCGCGGATCATCGCGACGCTGGTCGCGATGGTCGCGGCGCGGCTGGAGCGGCCGGGCCGGCCGGGGCTGGCAGGGCCGCTCATCCTCGCCATCGGCCTGCGGCTGCAGCGGATGCAGCACCGCCTCGCCCGCCTCGCGGCGCGCTGGGCGGCCGGCACGCTGGCCCCGCCGCGCCCCCGCCCGGCGCCCCCCCGGCGGCGGCCGCCGCCGGCGCCCGGTCCCTGGGACCATCTGCCGGCCTTGCCGCGCGGCCGGGGCTGGCTGCTGCGGCTGGTGCCCGGCATCGGCGTCGGGGCGACGCAGTTGGAGGCGCTGCTCGCCGAGCCGGAGATGGCC
>JAJZVE010000600.1 GCA_021845835.1 Pseudomonadota bacterium
CGATCTCGCGCCGGTCCGGCCGGCTTACTTGCCGCCCCCGCCCCCGCCCCCGCCGCCGCCTTCGCCGCCGTGCCCGGAACCACTGTGGCCGCTGCCGCCCGACCCGGCGCCTTCGCCGCTGCTGCTGCTTGCCCCGCTGCCCTCGCCGCCGCCGGATGCGCCGCCCTCGCCGCTGCCGCCTGCGCCCTCGCCGCTGCCGCCTGCGCCCTCGCCGTTGCCCGGCGTGCCGGTGACGCTCGGGTGGCCACTGCCGCCGCCGGGCATGGGGGCGGCGTGCCAATGCGTCGCCACCAGGCCCTCGTTCGGCGTATCGACGAATTCCACGACGGTCGCGGCATCCCGGGGCGGCGGCGGGCCGAAGCCGGGGGCGAGCGGCGCTTCCACGCCGTCACCCAGACGCAGCCGCCCGTCCTCGGTCGCGGCGAATCCTTCGCGCAGCAGCCGCGCCGCGACGCCGGGACGGGGCTGGCCCGGCTCCGGCCCGATCCCGGTTACGACCAGCCGGGTGCCCGCGAGCCGGCCGTGCAACTGCACCGGGCGCCCGGCGGCGGGCCGCGGCAGCGCGCCGAAGCGCAGTTGCAGCGTGCCGATGCGCCAGACGCCGCCCAGCAGCACTGGCCGGCCGGTGACCACCACGTCGCCGGGCGCGCGCGCATCGATGCGGGTGGCGCGGATCGTTCCGCTCAGGTCAAGCAGGCCGCTCACTGCCACCCACGCGCCCGGCGCCAGGTTGCGCGGACCGAGCGTGCCGGCGTCGAGACGGACCGTCTGGCCGGCCACCACCAGGCGATCCGGTGTCGCCGTCCAGACCGGGCCGGATACCTGATGGAACGCGGCGATCCGGCCGGTGCGCAAACCCGCGGCGTCGTTCGTCGTCGTGGTCGCGATCACCTGGCCGACGCGCAGGTCGGCCGTCGCGGCGGCAGTGCCGTCGATGGTAACGGCGGTGCCGGGGGCGATCGCGACCTCCACCCCATCGACGCAGACGCTGGCGAAGCCGGTGATGGCGCCGACGATGCCGGTGCCGCCGATGCCGCGATCGGCCACCATGCCGGTACCGCCGATGCCGCGATCCGCGACCGCCCCGGTGCCGCCGATACCGCGGTCGGTGACCGGCCGGGTCGCGCGGCAGCCGAGCGCGACCGCGCCGGCCGGCGGCCGCGCCTGGCAGGCGGCCAGGCCCAGCAGCAGGCCCAGCCAGACGGCGCGGCGCAGCATCAGGCAGCTCCCTTCGGCGGGTCGTCTTCGTCGTAGAGATAAAGGCCAAGGTTGACCCGCCGGGTCGGCCCCGCCGGCGACAGCGGCGGCGCTTCCTCCAGCATGCCGACGGCGCTGCGGTTCACCTCCAGCAACAGCCGCTCCGCCCGCGCGCGGGCGAGCGCCAGCAGGCGGGCGGCGATCTCCGGCGGCAGCGCGTCATAGTGGACGCTGCGGTCCAGGAACGGCGGCGCGGTCCCGGTGGCGACATTGGCGGTGGCCGCCGCGATGTGGTCGTGCAGGTTGCGGGCGAAATAGTGCAGTTGTTCGGCGCTGCCCGGCCGCGGCAGATAGGCGGCGGCGTTGAGCACCACCCGCTCCGCGGCGTCCAGCCGCACGATGCCCTGGCTCAGCCACTCGTCCAGCACCGCCCGCGGCCGCATGTCGCGCGTGACCGAGGCGACCAGGCCGTCGAACGACGGTTCGCCGCCCGCAGCGGCGCGCGGCAGCGGCAGCGGCGAACCGTCGGCGCCACACCAGGGCGGGATGGCCAGCCAGCGGGCGATCACCAGACTGCCCAACGACAGCGCCTCCGGCTCGGGCGCCGGCGGCGCGGTGCGCTGGCGCCGCAGCTCCTTGCGATGGACGCCGGTAAGCAGGCTGATGCGGCTGTCGGTCTGCGCGCGCGGCTCGCGCAGCACATCGCGCCGTGCCACATCGACATACAGATCGCGCAACAGATCGGCCAGCATCGGGAACGTCACGCCGCGCAGGATCAGCAGCCGCACCAGCGGCCGCAGCAGGTGATGCAGCCCCGGCAGCAGCGGGGCGGAACCGGGGCCACCCGGAGACGCGCTCATTTTATTATTCTAGCAGATTGCTGTGGGACGTATGCCCACAAAAGTCGTCGCCGCCGCCATGTCGCGCTTGACGCGCCGCGCATCCTGTGCAGACTCATACGTGGGAAAAAATCCCACGAAAATGTGAACGCGGGGAACCTCGGGCATGGAGCTGTTGATCGTCGCGAATGATGCAGCGATCCGCGCGGATCTGCTGGCACTGTTCCCGCCGCCCGGCGATGCCGCCGCGGTGGCGGACACGGCCGTCGAGGCGGTGTGGGCGGTGGCGCTGCAGCGCTACGATCTCGCCCTGATCGACATGCGGCTGCCGTCCGCCGACCTGGTCGCGTTGGTGCGGCGGATGCGCCGGCTCGGCGGCGCGATGGCGCTGCTGGTCTGCTGCCGCGGCACGCCGGCGGCGGTCCGCGTCGGGCTGTGCGATGCCGGGGCCGATGTCGTCTGCGACCCGCCCCCCGGCCCGCAGGAGCTGCGCGCGCGGGTCCAGGCGCTGCTGCGCCGCCGCCCGGTCGGCGGTCCTCCACCGCGCAGATTGCTGGCACTGGTCTGACACGCGCGGCCTTTCAGTCGGCGGCGCCGGTCTGCTGCAGGCGGAACGCCGCCGCCGGATAGACGCCGAGGATGCGGCACTCGCGCGAGAAGAATTCCAGCTCCTCCAGCGCGCGGCGCAGCGGCGGCTGCTCCGGGTGGCCCTCGACATCGCAGAGGAACTGCGTGGCGGTGAAATGGCCGCCGAGCATGTAGCTTTCCAGCTTGGTCATGTTCACGCCGTTGGTGGCAAACCCGCCGAGCGCCTTGTAGAGCGCCGCCGGCACGTTGCGGACGCGGAACACGAACGTCGTCATCAGGTGCGGTGTCTCCGGCCGGTGCGCGACCGGGGCGCGGGCGGCGACGTAGAAGCGCGTGGTGTTGTGCGTCGCGTCCTCGACGTTGCGGCGCAGCACCTGCAGGCCGAGCAGCTCGGCGGCGAGGGCCGAGGCGATGGCGCAGTCCTCGGGGTTGTTCCAGGCTGCCACCTGTTCGGCGGCGCCGGCGGTGTCCGCCTCGATCACCGGCGCGAGGCCAAGCTCCTTCAGCAGATGCCGCACCTGCCCGAGCGCCACGGCATGCGAGTGCGCCCGCTTCAGCCCGGCGAGCGTGGCGCCGCGCGGCGCCAGCAGGCAGTGCTCGACGCGCTGGAAATGCTCGCCGACGATCGCGAGGCCGGAGTCCGGCAGCAGCGCGTGAATGTCGGGCACGCGGCCGGCGAGGCTGTTCTCGCTCGGCAGCATGGCGCGCTCGGCCGCGCCCTCGCGCACCGCCTCGATGGCAGCCTCGAAGGTGGCGCAGGGCAGCGTGCGCCAGTCCGGCAACGCGGTGCGGCAGGCGAGGTCGGAATAGGCGCCGGGGCGGCCCTGAAAGGCGACGGTGCGGGTCATTCTGGCTCCGGGATCAGCGCCCGCTGCGGGACGGCGAGGGTGCGGCGGGCGCGGGCGAGGTCGTCGGGCGTATCGACGCCGAACGGCGCGTGAGCGACGCGGGCGCACAGGATGCGCATGCCCGCCTCCAGCGCGCGGAGCTGTTCCAGCTTCTCGCGCCGTTCCAGCGGCGAGGGCGGCAGGGCGACGAAGCGGGCGAGGACGCTGCGGCGCCAGGCGTAGATGCCGATGTGGTGCCAGCGCGGCCCCTCGCCCCAGGGGATCGGCGCGCGCGAGAAATACAGCGCACGGGCGACGGTCGCGCCCTCGGCGAACGCGCAGGCGGCCTTCACCACCTGCTCCGCCGCCGCTTCGGCCGCGTCGGCGATCGGCGCCACCAGGGTGGCAAGATCGGCGTCGGGATCGGCGAGCGGGGCGAGCACCGCGCG